>DAWB01000174.1:0-1768 GCA_002505805.1 Methanosaeta sp. UBA80
TTTAAAAATTTTTATTAATTATGTTAAATCGCTAACAAGAAAAATATTCGATTATTAGAAGATTACTCCGGAATGTAGGCTATATGGATTGCAGAGTGGTCAGAGCGGCGAGGGCAATTCCCGCCGAAATGCTCATCGTGGATGGGGTCCGGAAGAGGCCATTGCGGGAGGTTGCCGCCCGGCACCTGCCAGAATCGATTGTCTGGCAGGAGAAAAAGGCCATGCAGTATGGCAGCGGGGTCATGCGGGAGATAGAGAGGCTGGCCGCCCGGCGGGGGTACAGGAAGGACTTGGGGAGATATCTGCAGCAGACCATTGGTTGAGAAAACTCCAATAGAATAGATTGGCTTCAAAAATTAAAAGTATATAAATAAAAATTTAAATCTGCACCTCATCATCCTTGACCCTGGTTAGACGGACTACAATGTCCCCATCCGGACAGGTCACATCTGCATAGCCCTCTCCCTTCTCCCAGGGCATCTTATCCGAGTAGCGCATGGCAAAGGCGGAAGGAAAGATGGCATTGAAAGCCCGCACGCACATTCCCTCCGGGGTCCTGGCCTCGAATATGAATTTCTCGCCCTTTTGCATCTTGGCCGCCCCTATGCACTTTTCTTTATCCCCTGCGATGCTCATGACCTCGCATCTTATCTTATAAACTGCCATTCTAACAACCTCTTTTGCCTTTGATTCATTTTGATCTATTCTGACTCGATACTATTTCAATCGATCTGCAATAGATAGATGGAGATGAAGTGGGATCGCTTTTGTTTCTAAAGGATCTCTATGGCTCTGCCATCTTCTCCAAAGCGCTTTTTGTGCGCCCCATAAATAGGGATACTATCTCCAAAGAATCACCCAGGCCCTGATTATAGGACAAGACAGCATAGCCCTCTCTCTCAAGGATGCTCTTCCAGGACTCCTCATTCGCCCCGAAGAGATCCTTTTCCGCATGCCCTCCTGCCACCAGCATGAAAGGCATGATCAGGACCCTCTCCGCTCCGCTCTCTTTTAGAAGGGGGAGAATATCATCCAGGCCCAGAGCACCCTCGATGCTGGCCAGATAGACATTTCTATGCTGATTTTTCAGTATGCCTGCCAGCAAGCAGTAGAGGGCATCGGCGGGATGGCCCGTCCCGTGGCCTGCCAGCAGCACCGCCTCCCTTGATCCCTGCCCGTCTTTCTTTGAGGGGATATCAATGCCTGCCCGGCTGATGAGAGCGGGCAGCATAGACGAGACCGTCCGACAGTCTGAGATGCTGGAGAGCAGCGGCAGCCCCAGCTCTAGGCCGGGGATGCCATAGGTATGGCCAGACCTGAGGGAATAAACCAGCTCTGCTATCTGATGAAACTCCCCGCCGGGAACGATCTGCAATGACTGAACGGCCACCCTATTGCAGCCAAGATCCTGTAGCTCCTGCAATGCACCCAGGAATCC
Organism: Methanosaeta sp. UBA80; assembly: GCA_002505805.1. Lineage (GTDB taxonomy): Archaea > Halobacteriota > Methanosarcinia > Methanotrichales > Methanotrichaceae > Methanothrix. The sequence goes on from DAWB01000174.1 coordinate 1,439, forward strand.
GGGCACATTGATTCCCTTCTTCTCCGCCAGCCTCTTCCTCATGAGAGTGGAGGTGAAGGCCAAGCGGATCGCAAATCCTGGAAACTCCTTTTCATAGACCTGGACTATTCTCTCATATGTGGCCAGGGCAGGAGAATATAGAGATCCATAGGGGGCTAAGACAATTCCCCCTTTGCTGATATCGACCATCATATCACCTCTGCATCATATCAGGCTCGGGGATAGGACCCCAGCACCTTCACCATTGCCGCTTTGTCCCTGGCTGCGGCCACTGCCTCTCCCACCTCTTGATCCTGCATGTGCCCCTCCAGGTCGATATAGAAGTAGTAG
>DAWB01000174.1:1787-6691 GCA_002505805.1 Methanosaeta sp. UBA80
CAGTATGGAGTAGAGAGCCCCCGGTCGATCTCTATCCAGATAGATTACCAGTGAGGTCTTGTCTCTGCCGCTGGCCTTTACGCCTTCTCTGGCCACCACAATGAAACGGGTAGTATTGTCGCCTGCATCCTGAATCTCCCTGGCCAGGATCGCCAGTCCATACCTATCTGCGGCATCCTGGCCGGCTATGGCAGCCATCTCCGAAAACTCCTGGGCCAGCCGGGCGGCATGAGAGGTAGAGCCGGTGGTCCTGATCTCCGCTTCCGGATAGTGCTCATGCAGATACTGGCGGCACTGGGCCAGGGCCTGGGGATGGGATAGTATGACCTTTATCTCCCCTCCCCCCTGACCTATCAGGCAGTGCCTGATGGGAAGGTTGACCTCTCCCACAATGACCACATCCAGCCGCAATAGTAGGTCCATGACTGCAGTAACCGCGCCCTCCAGGCTGTTTTCCACCGGCACTATGCCCGCCTCAATCCGGCCTTGCCGGACAGAGTCCAGAATGCAATCAAAGTCAGGGAAATAGACTAAAGTGGCATCGATCCTTTCTTTGCTCCAGATAAGTGCCGCCTTCTCCGAGTAGGTCCCCTGCGGCCCCAGGACCCCTATGCGGTTTTGCCCCTGGCTAGAGTGCGGTTTCAATTGCTCTCCTTGGCCTTCTCATCCATCTCAGCCATGAGCTCCGCCGCCCGGGATACGCTGATCCTGCGCTCGGCAGCCATGCGAGCGGCGATGATCTCAATCATATCGCACTTGGCGCCCGCCTGAACGGCCACGTTCTTGGCATGAAGCGACATGTGCCCCCTCTGAATGCCCTCGGAGGCTAAAGCCCGCAAGGCAGCGAAGTTCTGGCATAGTCCCACCGCAGCTATGATGCGGGAGAGCTCGTCTGCGCTTTTAACACCCAGCATCTTCACCGTTGCCCTGGCCACGGGATGGACCCTGGTAGCCCCGCCCACCAGTCCCACAGCCACAGGCATCTCTATGCTTCCCACCAGGTCGCCGTCCCTGTTCTTCTCATAGCGGGTCAGTGATCGATACTGTCCACCCATAGAGGCATAAGCATGTGCTCCCGCCTCCACCGCTCTGGTGTCGTTTCCTGTGGCCAAAACCACAGCCGTCACCCCGTTCATGATCCCCTTGTTGTGGGTGGCCGCCCGATAAGGATCGACCTGGGCCAGCTCTGCTGCCAGGAGAATTCCGTCCACCACCTCATGCCCTCCTATCTCCTCGGCCTTGAAGACCGCTCTGGCCCGGGCCAGGCGCAGGTCGGCCAGATTGGAGATGATGCGTAGGTATACCCGCCCACCGGTCATCTGCTCGATTCGAGGGGCCAGGGACTCGGCCATGGTATTGACGGCATTGGCACCCATGGCATCTCGACAGTCAACTATGAGGTGGACCACCACCATTGGCCCCAGCCGGGAGTCTATGACCCTGACCTCGATGTCCTTGACTCCCCCTCCGAACTTGACCAGCATGGGATCTTTTTCATTGGCCATGGCCATGAGATCTTCTTTGTGAAGCAGCACCGTATGCCGGGCGGAATAGGGATCGGCGATTCCTGTAACCTGGATCTGGGCTCTCATGACCGGACCGGTGCTGCTGGTGAGAAAGCCTCCCCCTTCCCGGGCCATCTTGGCTCCGTTGCTGGCAGCGGCGATGACCGATGGCTCCTCTGTAGCCATGGGGATGAGTATTTCCCGGCCATCGATAACGAAGTTGGTGGCAACGCCCAATGGAACCTGCATTATTCCTATCACATTCTCTACCATCTTATCTGCCGCATCCAGGGACAGGCCCCCTTCTATCTGCTCTATCTCCTCTTTTCTGAGAGATGCCTGATCTGCCGCAGCGGCAAGCCTCTCCGAGGGAGCCAGCCTGTAAAATCCCGATATTCTTGAAGTCATGATCTCAATTCCTCTATCCCTGTCCCTCTGGAAGGGGAAAAACTTTATTCCCGCCCGGGGATTTATTTTTATGGTCCAATTCCACCTCTCCCCGGCGGCAAACATCTCCAGGCTGGAGAAATCTCTGGGCAGATTAGGCCCGGTGCAGAAGATGCTTTTAGGAACAGACGGCTCTGTTACCGGCCTATTGGAGGTGGTCACCAACAGTCCGGTCGAGGTTAAAACCCTGGTGCAGAAGGTTATGCCGGCGGACGAGGCTGTGGCCAGCGATTTGGAGATCAAGCCAGGAGAAGAGGTAAATTTTCGAGTGGTGCTGCTGCAAAAGAGAGATAGCCAGGAGGCTCTGATCTATGCCGTGTCCCATACACCCATCTGCCGGCTGGAGGCCGGATTTAAAGATGACCTCACCAGGGCCGATATTCCCATCGGGGTCATCTTGAAAAAGCATAGCATCGAGTCACGACGGGAGATCACTTCTACCTCATTTGTCCCGGCAGGAGATGAGCACTGCCGGGCTTTCGGAGTATTTCCCCGCGAGGTCATGCTCAGCAGAAGCTATAAAATCATAAGACAGGGCCGGCCTCTTATCTCCATAAAGGAGTCCTTTCCCTATAACAGCTTTCGGGAGCGGGAGAGGGTGATCATCCAGACTCCTTCCAGGCTTCATCTCACCCTGACAGATTTGACCGGCAGCAGCGGGCGGGTAGATGGCGGAGTGGGCATCTCCCTTGATGAGCCCAACATCCTTCTGGAGGCGGAGAAAAGCGAGGAGCTGACCGCGGCGGGAGTGAATGCCGACCGGGCCCTGTCTGCGGCAAAGGCGGTTCAGAAGCATCTGAATCTGGGTGGAGCACATATCACCCTTCGCGGCGGATATAAACTGCATGTGGGGCTTGGCGGTGGAACCCAGATAGGCATAGCCGCAGGCAAGGCATTGTGCCAGCTTTACGGCCGCCCCCTCTCCGTGCGCGAGATTGCCCGCATCATCTCCCGGGGCGGGACCAGCGGCATAGGGACGGCCGCTTTTGAGATGGGCGGATTCCTGGTGGATGGAGGCCACAGCTTCGGGCCGGGAAGAGAGAAGATGAGCTTCTCCCCCTCTTCTGCCTGCGGGGGCATCCGGCCGGCCCCGGTCATCGCCCGGCATGACTTTCCCCGGGCCTGGAAGATCATACTGGCCCTGCCGGAGGTTGCTGCCGGCTCCCATGGCTCCCGGGAGGCTGACATCTTCCGCCAGTACTGCCCTCTGCCGGAGGCGGAGGTGCATGAGCTGTGCTATCAGATACTGGTGCGACTGATGCCCGCGGTGGTGGAGGAGAGCCTGGACGACTTCGGAGCGGCAGTGAACCGGCTCCAGGATATAGGCTTTAAGAGAGTTGAGTTGATGCTACAGCATCCGGTGGTGCACAGGCTGATGGGAGAGATGCGGCAGGCGGGAGCTGCCTGCGCCGGCCTCAGTTCCTTTGGGCCGGCAGTCTATGCCATAACCGATGGGGGATGCAGGGATATAGAGGCAGCCGCCCGAGAGGCCATGAGCGGCGTGGGCGGAGATATATTGATCACCCATGCCAGAAATGAGGGTGCCAGGTTGAGGACAGCCTGCTAGAGAAGCAGAGATGATTTGATGAGCGATATAAAATCATTACTGGAAAAGTTGAGCAATGCCCACGGCATATCCGGCTGGGAGGGATCAGTCCAGCAGATCGTTAAAGAGGAGATCGCGCCTTATGTGGACGAGGTCAGGATAGACAAGCTGGGAAATCTGATCGCAGTAAAGAAAGGCGAGAGGCCCTCGGTTATGATTGAAGCCCATGCCGATGAGATCGGTCTCATGGTAAAGCAGGTTGATGAGAAGGGATTTCTGAGGTTTATCCGCATCGGTGGCTGGTTTGACCAGACCCTGCTCAATCAGAGGGTGGTCATTCACACCAGATCCGGTCCGATCAAGGGCGTAATCGGCTGCAAGCCCCCCCATGTGATGAAGGAGGAGGAGAGGAAGAAGATCGTGGAGGGCAGGGACATGTTCATTGATGTGGGCTGCTGCAGCGACAAAGAGGCGGAGGCTCTGGGGATCTTGCCCGGCACCCCGGTATCCATAGATCGCACCTTTGCCATTCTCCAGGGTGACCGGGTCACGGGCAAGGCCTTCGACAACCGGGCCGGCCTGGTGGCCATGATCGAGGCCCTAAAGAGGAGCAAATCCAGGTCCACCATCTATGCCGTGGCCACGGTGCAGGAGGAGGTGGGCCTCAAGGGAGCCAAGGTTGCCGCCTACGGCCTGGATCCTGATGTGGCTATAGCATCGGACGTCACAGTGCCGGGAGACCATCCGGGCATAGAGAAGAAGGATGCTCCCATTGAGATGGGCAAGGGGCCGGTTGTGGTTGTAGCCGACGCCTCCGGACGGGGGATAATGGCCACCCCTCAGGTCCTGGAATGGATGGTGGGAACAGCTCGGGAGTTCGAAATCCCTGTGCAGATGGAGGCCTCGGAAGGGGGAACCACAGATGCCACATCCATCTATCTCACCAAGTCCGGCATTCCCACCGGGGTGATCAGCGTGGCCACCAGATACATCCACTCTCCGGTAGAGGTGCTCTCCCTAAGCGATGTGGAGCGATCCGCAGAGCTGATGGCCAGATGCGTGGAGACGGCGGAAAGATACTTTTAGCCAAATTCTTTTTTGGATGAATGCCTCGTCAGGCATTGTCCATCTTTCTGCTCAAGAAAGGGGCACATAGATATATCCGACCTGATCTACCGCATTGCTCAGGATATGGAAGAGGAGGAATGAATTATATTCAAAAATGACGGGAAAAGCTATGCCAAGATAGTGCCCTGCCTGGATGTCAAGGTTGTAGACGGAGTGCCATCCGTGGTCAAGGGGGTCAAGTTCGTTGATCTTAAGAGGCAGGGCGATCCGGTGGAGTTTGCCAGACGCTATCAAGAGCAGGGCGCGGATGAGCTGGTCTTTCTGGATATCACCGCCTC
>DAWB01000218.1:0-161 GCA_002505805.1 Methanosaeta sp. UBA80
GCATGGGGTCCGCCTCCAGCCGGGAAAGCCTACGGCCTTCGGAGACGTGGCCGGCAGGCCGGTGGTCTGCCTGCCTGGCTATCCGGTGGCAGCGCTCTCTAACCTTTATCTATTCGTCCGTCCGGCCATAAAGAGACTGGCTCATCTGGATGATAAGCCGA
>DAWB01000218.1:290-2787 GCA_002505805.1 Methanosaeta sp. UBA80
GGGGAGATGGTGGAGGTGATAGTTTACGAGTAAATCACATATGCTTCAGATAGCTCAAGAAGCGGAAAATGAAAATCATTCTGGCACCGCGATATCGCAGCGATCTGCCATTTCGAGGGCTACTTGGTGGAAATTTTCCCTTGCCTCGCTAACCCCTTTTTGATGCGATCCGATGGCTCCATCAGCAGCCAATAGATGAAATATCGGCTTTTTTGCCTCCTGTGCCATTGGCATAAGGCTTCGATAGTGCTTGACCAAACCCAATTGATTTCCTTTTTCTCTCTTCTCCATCAGTCTGTATTCTTTCCCCAAGACCTCTTCTGAATATACCAATGGGATTCGCTCTGCCCAGCGCCTGTATGCCTTCACGGGGCGACCCATCTTCTCTGCGTGCTGCATCTTGACATAGCCTATGGGCGTCATTTGCCCTCTTGGCAGCTCAAGGTCTTTCACGGGATTTTTCTTCAGGCGTTCCTGCCATCCATTACGCCATTCCCTAACTGTTGGCCCCAGGTTCTTTAATCCTTGCAGCGAGAATAGATCAGGTATTAATGGAACCACCAAATAATCAGCGGCTATAAGTATCGAACGATTGATCGCACCCAAATTCGGTCCGAGGTCGATTAAAGCAACATCAATGCTGGATCTATCTATTATTCGCTTCATTATACGCCAGAAGGCTGACTCTACTCGAAATGCTCTCTCCTTTCCGTCAAGGCAAAGCGGCCATTGCTGGGATAGCTCATCTTCAAAACGCGACAATGCCAGATCTCCAATGATCAGATGGATTCGCTCATCGATCTCTTCTGCATAAGGATTCTCTGCAATATCGCCCACACCGCGAAGCAGAGGTTCTATGCTGCCGTAGATCGTCTTGCTGTGGTCGCCATCTGGCCAAAATTCCTCGAGTTTTTCTTCATCCAGAAATGAAGCGGTCAGATTTGCCTGGGGATCGAGGTCTGAGGCTAATACCTTGAGCCCCAAGTCTGCATACATCCAGGATAAGTGATAGACCAGTGAGGTCTTTCCCACCCCGCCTTTGTTATTGAAAAATGCAATTATTGGAGCGCTCATGATCGCCTCCTCACGGTTGCAAGAATATAGTTCTCCTCAATGGTGAATTCGGGAGGAGGATTGCCGTTGTCGAGTAGCTGCTTTCTGGCGATCTGAATGCCCATGCCGAATCTCTGCACATATCCCAAGACATGCATGGCTTCCGCAAGGTGTGGATTTCGATAATCTGTCACGCCTGGCTGGCCGAAGTTCTCTTTGGTGACAAGGCCGAAAGGCCCACCTGGATTGTGTATTTCAATGCGATCGGAAAACCAATAGACGCGAACTGGTGCATTGGTCCCTTCGTAGGTTCTATGGAGGATCGCATTGCGTATCAATTGTTGAAGGGCGGGAAGAGGATACTCTGATCTTCTGATTTCCACCGATTCTGAGACAATCGATATAGATACCGAATTATTGGCTTCCAGAATCTCATCAATCCTTCGGAGAAGATCTGGAATTGGGCCCGTAATTTCCTTTTGGTGCCTGATTGGATCTGTTAAATCGGCACCCTCTAGCCTTAAAAATTGCACATAAGCCCCAGGGATGAAACGAAGAGTATCCTTGCCAAGAACCAGAATTCCCAAAACAGTAGGCTGGCCATCAGGGGTTAAAAATCGCAATGCTTTGAGCTTATCTTCCATCGACCGGGTATTCTCAGCCAGGACGGATGGATCGATTGCATGAGGCAGGTATTCGTGCTCAAATAATTCCAGGTCCAGGTCCTCTATGGTAGCAGAAGGGACTGGCTGGAGATCAAATGGAAGGTCCCTGGAACGCCTCCTCTCCGCAAGGCGTTTCTCTTCCTCTGGCGTTGCTCTTGCCCTGCGAGGACCGACTCTGATCCAGGTTACTCCGTTTAACCTAACCGGTGGCGAATTTGATGGCTCAACCTGAACCAGGACCATCATGCAGCCATTAATGGATTCCTTGTCTATGGACATAGATGGAAAAGGCTGAATCTTTCCATCATCCTTCATAAAAGATAAATTTAATAATAGTTTATCAGAAATCTCTAGATTTGAGCATGAGCCGTCATCATTGGCTCCAATGAATATGAATCCTGGTTTATGATGATTGGGCAGATCATTGGCATAATCACAGATTGCCTGACGAATTCTATCTGGATCTGAGAGAGATGCCTTTCTCTCAACCAGATCAGATTCTAGATCTCTAAGCATAGACTCAAGCTCTTGCTCGTCCATTGAAACCTCCTGAAACATATCTCTATTCATACATTATGTAGTTTGCCAAAATCAATCTTTAGTTAACGAGTCTGCGATCCAAGATTAATATCTTCATCCAGAGTTAAAACCACCATTATTTATCCTCGGACTTCAACCACTTCAGGAGGTGATCTCACCTGAACGTCGGCCGACTACTCGTCAAGATCAACAGGCTATCAGCCTGGATACTGCTAGTATTCATGATCATCTTCTTGATA
>DAWB01000150.1:0-2505 GCA_002505805.1 Methanosaeta sp. UBA80
ATGGTTGAAATCCCGGCACTCTGAGGATTGGGTGATCTTCTGGTGCATAATGCAGAGGGCCTCGACCTCACCCAGAATTTCTTTTCTATCTGCCTCGCTTTGGGGCATGGTTTGCGATAGAAGAGCAAAGGATTTCAATATAACTCCTCCCAAAGATTAAATCAAATTGAGGAGATGGACCGAATAGGCCAATGGCGTTAAAGGAATGATGGTTCATGATTAATGTAATAATAGATCGAGAGGGCTGCATAAGCTGCGGCCAGTGCTGGGAGATCTGCCCGGATTTCTTTGCCGAGAATGCAGAGGATGGATGGAGCCAGGTGGCAGCTAAGTTCAGGATTGCAGGAAAGCTGAACGAGGGCGTGGTTTTCGAGGAGCTTGAGGAATGCGTTAAGAAAGCTGCAGAGGACTGCCCGGCTCAGGTAATCCATATCGGCCCTCCTGCTGTGGGATTCGATCCGGTTTAGTCTATCTTTTTGAATGAGAGCAATCACGATACAGGTCTATTAAGACAATCATAAGAACGGAGATGATCCCGGGATGACAGACCAGCAAAAAAAGAAGATTCTCTTTCTATGCACCCACAACTCAGCCCGCTCTCAGATGGCAGAGGGACTCCTCCGAGCCATGCATGGAGAGGAATACGAGGCCTACAGCGCCGGGGTTGCCGCCACCTCGGTCGATCCCCGCGCCGTTCTGGTGATGAAGGAGATGGGCATTGACATCTCAGGCCAGCACTCAAAGACCTTTTCTGAGTTTGGGGATACCATATTCGATCTGGCGGTCACAGTCTGCGACCGGGCCAGACAGGCCTGCCCCATCTGCAGCACCAGGCTTGAGCTTCCCAGCAGCTTGCCGAAGGCCAGAGAGGTCATTCACAGGAGCTTTGAGGACCCTGCTGCTGCCTTGGGCACGGATGAAGAGCAGCTAGAGGCCTTCCGGCGGGTGAGGGATGAGATAGCAGATTGGATCTCCTGGAGCTTCGGCAGATGATCACGTGCATCATAAAGCCATCTCAAATAGCACAGCGTCCCGGAGCGCAGCTGTAAGTTTGCGATGCTTGCACCAGGGATTGCATCAGGTTTGCTTCCGTTATGTTAGTGGTGGCAGCACTTTTGCCGGTCCCGTAGGCCATTGCCAATACGCATGGAACAGATACTTGACTGTTCACCAGTGCGTAGTCCTGAGAGCCTTCGTCCAATACAAAGAAGGCCATCCTAATTCCCTGTGATTCCGCATTTACTGCAGCCGCTTCGATTTCCTTTTTGACTTTTTCGTCAGGGACCTGGCCTTTGGCAGGCAGATAAAGGAAGACCGCATCTTTTTCGGTTGCCACTTCATTGAGAGAGGCAACAGAATCAAGTGGCTTGTCCCAGAGGGACGAATTTGCCTTATCTGTATGGTGCGATGCCTTTTCTGATTCCAGTGCTCCTGCAGTTTTCAAATTTAATCTCTCATCTGATCCTGTTTCTGCTTTGTTCATTACGCTACTGGCCAAAAGGATTACTGCAGCGATGGCGACAGCCAGAAAAATGATCACCTTGCTCTTTTTGGCGATTTTTCCCCCACTGCCATTGGATTCCTTTCCGCATCCAGATGCATCTGCCGCCCCATTCTCTGGAGAATTAGTCTCCAATTTATCATTTTTCATGGTGTTTTCTCCACACTCTTCAATGCTAAGCTATCGCGCTTCATTCAAATCCATCTGCTTTTGGTTTGCGCCGACAAGAATCCATCTGGAATCAAACGGCTGTTGTTGAGCTTAGTAGTCTTCCATATCTAAGAACATGAATATTTGAATGTTGTGCCATCTGCGTTAGCATCCTCGAACTGAACTATCCTCGCATTTTTTATCTAAAGCCACTCAGCAGGTTGGCCAGATACCCCGCGGCCAGTGCAATGGCCAGGATGGTCAGCACAAAAGCGGCCAGCATCTTCCGTCGGAATATGGCCGAGAGAAGCGTCAGTNNCAGCTCGGGAATGCTGGCTCCGGCCCCGCCTATGACCAGCGCCAGCACAGCTCCCACGCTCATGCCTTTTTCAATGAGTGCCATGCCTATGGGGATCATGGTCTCGGCCCGGATATAGATGGGAATGCCGATTATTGCGGCCACAGGAATGGCCAGGGGATTCTCTGGACCTGCCAGGCGGGAGATGATCTCCGTTGGAACGAATCCATGAATGAATGCACCAATGCCTGCGCCAATAAGGAGATAGGGCATGAGCTGGCGGAACAGGCTGATAGCGAATCCTGCAGAGCGCTGTATCCTCGATCTCGCATCTGCTTCCAGCTGGCAGTCGCAGCAGCTTCGTACCGCGGCCACTGGTTTCACCTGATCAGAGAATCCAAAACCATCGAGCAGAAGGCCGATGGCAACTGCGCCAACGAAGGTGACGGCAAAGTAGAGCGCAGTTGTCTTCCATCCCATCAGAATGATGAACAAGGATATTATCACTGGATTGAGCAGGGGGGAGGCAAATAGGAATGCCATTGCAGATGCGAAG
>DAWB01000150.1:2552-6516 GCA_002505805.1 Methanosaeta sp. UBA80
CCTAAAGCTCTCTTAATGGTCTCATCCGATACATACTCCTGGATCAGTCCCACGAGAAAGGTTATGCCTATGAATAATATTATCAGCTCTGCTGCAATTTCCAGGAAGAAATTCACAGCTACCGCTAAGTTGTTCCAGAACATTTGTGTCTCCTTTAAAAATGCTATTGCTTTTTCTTCAGCGCTTCAGCCTGCTTGATCATCTCATTGACTGCTCCATCCGCAAGCCGGTAATAGGACCATTTGCCATCCCTGCGCTCTTTGACCAGTCCTGCTTCTCTCAAGATGGAGAGATGGTGGGAGGTTGAGGATTGTGGCTTGGAGAGGGCAGTCATGATCTCGCAGACGCAGAGCTCTCCTTCTTTGAGAAGCTTTAGAATTCGAAGACGGCAGGGATCGGCTGCAGCTTTGAAGACCTCTACCTCTCCCTCCGGTCCGGCTTTGTCGATTGCCTTCATCAAAGAGGAGAGCTTTCTCGTCCTGGTTCTGGCCTTGTCCGTATCGCCAATGAGCCTCGCCAGGCTGCATATTGCGTTTTCATCGATATTTGCGTCGGCACCGGTCTCATCACTCATCGATATCTGCCTCAATATCAATTTCGGCCACTTGTTGCGCTGACTTTGGCCCTTATTTCGTTCGAGCCTCGCAGTATCTCTGATACTCCCTTAAAAAGGCCTCTTTATACATCGCTTCGGCACCCTCTGCGATGAAGTTGAGCTTTCTCAGGTCCTCGACCAGATCATCGCCCACCGCATCATCCGGTCTCTTTCCCTTCTGATAATATTCCTTGAAGGTTNNGCGCCCGCCGACGTTAATTTGTCTCAGGCCGACGATGCGTGTGCCGCAACAGCAACCGCTCTCCTTCTTTCCAAAAATCTTATCCAGCATATCAACCGAAGAACATATCTAGTTTGATTGATATATAAGAGTTATGGCCATCAAGGATGATTTTAAAATGGCGTGATTTTGGTATTTGCGTATGAGATCTTATCAGTTAATTGCATATGGCTCTCAATCGAGATCATTGAGATATTATGGTTCCTGTAGAGATGAAAATTAAAATACATATCAATATTTTCCGATGTAATATTGAGTCGAGCATCTAATATTGGAAGACACAAATCGGCTATAACAGATATTTCTGAATTGTCAGATAAATTTAAATACTCAGCAATTGCAGCGAAAGCTTGAGGCGCAAACTTGAATGAAGATACCGAGAAGCAGCCCTGTTGCCTGCCCGGAGAGATGAGCTGCTGCAAATTGGAATCCATAGTAGGCATTGATGAGCGAGGGCAGATGGTGCTCCCCAAGGACATCAGAGAAAGGGCGAATATACGTGCTGGAGATAAGCTGGCCGTGGTCAGCATGGAGAAGGCCGGCAAGATCTGCTGCCTTTCCTTAATCAAGGTTGAAGAGCTTGAGGGTATGGTAAAATCTGTTCTTGGGCCGGTTATGGATGAAATCTTTAAGAGATAATCAATCATTGGGGGATTTGAGTAATGAAGGATTCGGAATTAAAAGTGCTGGTTAAGAAGAGCNNAGCTACGGAGACATAGCCAAGAAAGGGGGTTCGTGCTGCCCGTCAAAAGGCTCATGCTGCGGGGTGGCGCCGGCTGAAGCTATCAGCAAGAATATCGGCTATACAGAGGATGACCTGAAGGCAGTGCCATCGGGGGCCAACCTGGGCCTTGGATGCGGCAATCCTATTGCTCTGGCGTCGATTAAAGAGGGCGAGACTGTTCTCGATCTGGGATCTGGAACAGGATTCGACAGCTTCCTGGCGGCTGCCAAAGTCGGGAAGAGCGGCAGGGTCATCGGGGTGGATATGACCCCTGAGATGATTGAGACTGCCAGAGATAATGCCGCCAAAGGCAATTATAGCAATGTGGAGTTTCGGCTAGGGGAGCTGGAGAATCTGCCAGTTGCAGACGACAGCGTTGATGTTGTCATATCCAATTGCGTCATCAACCTGGTGCCGGACAAGAAGACGGCTTTTAAGGAGGCCTTTCGGGTGCTTAAGCCAGGAGGCAGGCTGATGGTTTCGGATATAGTCCTTAAGAGGGAGCTACCCGATTTTGTAATGAAATCGATTGATGCTTATGTAGGCTGCATTTCCGGGGCTGCTCTGAAGGATAGCTACTTGGAGGCGATCAAGTCGGCCGGATTCGATGATGTCACTGTGATCGACGAATCCATCTTCCCGCTTGATTTTATGGCTGAAGATCCTGCAGGCCAGGCAATAGCCCGAAATCTTGATGAAGGCGCTGAAGGCATCAATAAACTTGAAGATTTGGTATCCAGCATAAAGGTCCGTGCCACCAAGCCAAGCCTATAGAAGGATTTAATGCCCTGGCATAATCCTGCTGGGCTAAACTCTTATTTTATGGCGGGGCAAATATATGCTAAATTTGGCCGGGAAAGCTGCTGGAATTGGTGCCCAGGACTAAAGATCTTATGCCATTTATGATCCATAAATGACTATCGTTGGGTGCCGCCTGAACAATAGCCTCCAAGTAAGTAGAGCTGCAATCGGAGGAATCCGTCTGCCATTGCAGTTTCTTGTAGTTATCGATAAGCGTTTGATATGCTCCATCATCGAAATCAAGATGATTTATGGAGTTCCATTTCAGGAAGAGCCACTCATACCTGGTCTGGGTCAGATTGATTTTATTAATTTTGCTGCTTTCGAAATGCACATTCTTTCTGAATTGCGCATCATGCAAATTGATCTTTTCGCTAAACGTAGCTCTACTGAAGTCTGCTGGACCCCTGAAGCCGCTATTGCTGAAATCGGCATCGCATGCGAAATTCGAGCCGCAGAAATCAGCAAATCCCAGGAAATTGCTGGCTGTGAAGTCGGCTTGCTGGCCAAAAGATGTATTACAGAAGGTGGCATCAATCCCGAAATCGGATTCTTTGAAGTCTACGCCGGCGGGGAAATGGCAGTCTTTAAATTCGGCCAAATCACTGAACCTGGCTCCTGCGAAGAAAGCCGGGCCCATGAATTGAGCCTCATTAAAGCTGGCATCCTCGGCAAACTGGGCAGAAATGAAATCGGCCGTGCTGTTGAAGACAGGTCCAAAAAACTGAACTGCCCCGGCGAAATTTGCCTTCTCGAATGTGGTCTCCTTTTCAAATTTGGTCTTGTTGAAATGCGCAGACTGGCCGAACAAAGAACCAATGAAGTTGGCTCTTCCTCTAAAATCCGTCTCGCCAAAGACGGCATCGTATACAAATTGACTGGAGGCGAATTGAACATCGGAATAGAATCTGGCCAGGCTGAAATCTGCAATGTCGCCAAACTGAGTGCCAGAGAATGATGATGACCCATTGAAATAAGTCTGCAGGAAATTCGCCTTTGCACTGAACCTCGAATCGGCGAAGCTTGCCGTCTTCATGAACATAGAATGAGCAAATGCTGTGTCTTCTTCGAAGGTAGAGTTCTCGAAGGAGGTATTTTCTACAAAGAATGTATTTTCGAATATAACGGGCTTATGAAATACTGTATTCTTGAAGTCCACTCTGCCATATATAATGGAATTTCTGATCACAATCGACGAATTGGCCTGCATAGGACCATCGGATGGCGGCATCTTCACTTCAAAGGGTATGCGCAGGATCTGCTTGGCGGTCAAGCCCAGCCGCTCAGAGGTCAAGTTGCCTTTTATAGCAACTTTATCGTATTCTACAGGCAAGCCCAGCCTGATCTTGACCATGATCTCATCGGCTGAGACTATCGATGGAGATTCGCCAAGAGCCGTCTTAGGTACGGCAAAAAGCAGAATCAGTGAAATGAGAATGATGGCTACCAGTGTCTTCACGGGACATCTCCTTCCAAATATAAGACATTACACTTAAATATATACTGTCTCACGCTCTATCAATGCGTGTACCTGAGAGACTTTAATTTTGGTTGGATACACTCCATTTTGCTCCTTAGCAAGTCTCTTGCATTCGTAACTGTT
>DAWB01000236.1 GCA_002505805.1 Methanosaeta sp. UBA80
GATGAAGGCATTGCCGATGATCAGATACTGGCCGCCCACGAAACCCGCTCCCAGGATTATGGCCAGCGACGCTCCAAAAGATGCGGCGGAGGAAATTCCCAGCGTAAAAGGGCTGGCCAGCGGATTTCTGAGGATGCCCTGCATTGCTGCCCCGGCAACTGCCAGCCCCATTCCGGCGAATATGGCCATTGCCACCCGGTGCAGCCGCAGCTTCCAGACAATGGTATCTAAAAAGTCGTTGGTCTGGAAATAGCTAGGAAAGAACCTGGCCAGTATGCAGGAGTAGACCTCGGCCGGGGTTATGTGAGCCGAGCCAAGGGTCACAGCCGTTCCAGCCAGGGCTACTATGCCGAATAGGGCGAGCAGCAAGACCAGGAATTTGCGGCTTAGGAACCTAGCATACTCATCTTTAAGATTCAATTCCGGCGCGCCGACTTCGGCTTGCGATCTTTCCACGTAAATACACCATATCTATGCTCTTTAAAGAGTTGAATCTTGGTTCGGCTCGCCAGGCGAGGGAGCAGTGCTATTGCCCCATTCTCCTCCATCCGGTATCCTGGCAAAGGAGACGTCCTCCGTTGTGGTGTTATATTCCTTTTCGTCCACCATATTTCCGGAAGGATCATACAGCTTTATAGCGTCTCCATCATTTCCCTGAAATACGCCGCTTTTGGATACGAATATGACCAGGAATTCACCTGGGCCGATCATGGTTCCATTGGCAAGAGTGTGCTCTCCGGGTGTCGACCGGAATATAGTATCCCTAAGAACATATCCGCTGACATCCACAGACTCATTGCCTGAATTATATAGCTCGATGAATTCGTCATCCATTCCGCTGATATCTCCGTTTCCGTTCCAATCCTTTGCCGGATTGGCCAGCATCTCATTGAGCAGTACATCGGCTCCAGCCAGATTTATGGTCAGGAGCAAGGACACCAGATAGATATAGATCGTATATCTCAATTTGAATCCTCCTGAAAATAAAATAATTTAAAGATCCCTACTTGAACTGAGCAAAGGCTTCTTTGGAATGCTCGACGAATATCTGCACTATGCCGTCGTTCTCGCCCATTCCCNNCATGCTCTTCCAGGATTCGGACTCGTTGCCGGTGAGGTCGTTTAAAGCGTGATCACCTGCCACTACCATGAAGGGCATCAGGCGTGCGTTCTTCACACCGGACTCCTTGAGGCCAGCCAGCACCTCATCGTATCCCGGATATCCCTCCACAGTGCCGAGCAAGACATTCTCATGATCTGAGGCAAGGATGCCGGCCATCTGGGAGTAGGCGCTGTTTGCCGGATGCTCTGTGCCATGGCCCATGAAGACCACCGCCATCTGCTCGGCATCTCTGGGACTGGAGTGCGGAGTTCTTTCGGTCCCGGTGGTGTTTTGGTCGAACTGGCTGGCCAGGGCCGCAGAAACGTTACGATAATCCTCCATCGTCATAAGGAGGGGGGCTCCAAGGACCAGGTTCTGAAAGCCGAATTTTCCTTGGATGCCCTTCACACTCCCTACTATGTTGGCCAAGTCGTGAAACTCCTCACCAGATATCACATGCAGTGATTGGACAACAACATTGACATAGCCTTCGTCATTCAAGCTTGCTAGGCCGGTCAGTGGGTTGTCTATAGAGATATTGTCTCTCTCCAGCAATTTACGCCTGATATAATCGGATGTGAATGCTATACGGATTTCCGCATCGGGAAATTGCTCTTTGTAGATTCTCTCCACATTTTCATAGGCAGCCTGGGCCTCAGGATAGCTGGTGCCGAAAACAACCAGGAGTATGGCGGGATTCTCCTTGGCAGGCCGATCCATAGCGGCCTGAGTGGGGAGTGCGAATGCAATGGCGAGCAATGCAGCCAGTCCTAATGTCAATTTTCTCATATCATCACCTGTTCAAATTAAATTGATTTAAAACAAAAAGAATGGTTTATAGAATAAAAACATTGCGCTGCATTGATGTGTCAAAATATTTATCAATATGCATTTAATATTCTACCAGACGCTGGATATCTTCGGAGCTGCACAACCGCTGAAGCAAATAATTGTGGTATTGACGTGTCGCCCGTTACCAATGAAGCCAAAGAATTCCCTATCTTCCATTTGAGATTTAGCCGCACATACTATCCTTCTAAGTAGTATTGCATAGATCTTCGGCCTTGATGGCGTGGATCACTCGCATAAGCATCTTGGCCATTAACATCCTCACATTGGTGTAAATAGAATCGAACATAGGCTCATAGAGCCGGATCGGACTAAAAAATATTTTTATATAAAATTGTTGTTTTCGAAATCCTCATCTACCTGCCACAGTTCTAGCCAGCCATCACAGAACACCCAAATTCGACGTTTGTTCATCTTGTTGGTATGGTTCTAGGCGGCTCAGAAGCTCCTTTTCGTAGATATCGGGATCTGCAAAGGTCAGGCCAATGATCGGGTCATCTCTATTCCGTTGCTTGTCTGGGTCCGGGCAATTCAAAAGTTCTCTTTCTTGAGTTATTGCATATTGTGCAAAGGTATCGGGATCCGCAAAGGTCGGGCCAACAATCGGGGCCTCTTTAAAGGGATCGGATCGCATCATGGTCATGAGCACCTTATTTTTGAGGGAATAGGTATACCGAACCTCTAAGAGGTTTTCCTGCCAGTTCAGACCAGGGGGACGAGATGGGCTATATGCCACAGCCACTGTCCAACAATCCTCTTTCATATCGAGGTATACCGTGGGGATGAGGAACCTGTAATCTTTTCCAATCATCACTTCAGCTTCAAACCTTTCCACAGCTCGTCGGGTTGAGGGCTTCGGATCAAATCCAAAATACTTTGACATATCTTAACCTTCATCTCCTTACATATTATGAAAAGCCCGGAGGTTTTCAGCCTCCGAGCGAGTGTGGTTCTCCAGTCTAGCTGAGTGTTCTGAGGAGGCCACTCATTAGTAAGAATAACTTGTTTTAACTTAAATCTTTTGGTGTTATCCAAC
>DAWB01000089.1:0-13117 GCA_002505805.1 Methanosaeta sp. UBA80
CAGAGCGGAGCCGGCATTGAAGCCGAACCATCCGAACCAGAGCAGCCCCGCTCCGATCATGGCCATGGGTATGTTGTGCGGCTCCATGACATAGGAGCCGTAGCCCATCCTCTTGCCTATGACCAGGGCGATGGCCAGAGCGGAGAAGCCGGAGCTGATGTGCACAACAGTGCCCCCGGCAAAGTCCAGAGCCCCCATCTGGGCCAGCCAGCCTCCCGCCCAGACCCAGTGGGCCAGTGGATCATAGACCAGGGTGGTCCAGAGCAGGGCCAGCACGATGAAGGAGCTGATCTTGACCCTCTCCGCCACCGCCGATGTTAGGATGGCCAGGGTCACGGCAGCGAAGACCAGTTGGAAGGCCACATAGAGCAGGTGGGGCAGATTTGCCGCCAATGGAGCCGCTCCCAGGCCCACGCCGCCGAGGGCAAAGTAATTCAGGCCTCCTATGATCCCGGCCACATCGCTGCCGAAGGAGAGGCTGTAGCCGAATAGGACCCACTGGATGCTGGCCAAAGCAAAGGCCAGGAAAGACAGGCCGATCATGGATACCACGGTCTTGCTTCGGACAAGGCCGCCGTAGAATAGGCCCACGCCCGGGGTCATGAGCATGACCATGNNACTGATACCAAAACCCATGCTGTGTCACCGCTGTTAATTTCCAACTGCATCACCCTTGAATTTATATGAAAGCCAAATTACTCGATTTTTATTTCACTGTTAATGCGCTGCCTTTATCGGATCATGCCCGTCTGGCCGTCCGGCATCGGCTGAGATAAGGCTGTGGCCGGGAATTTAAAAGGGTATTTGATATAAATTGAGAAGGGATGTGAATGGTTCACAACAGTTCATAGATGCGCTTAGAGAGCAGATAATGCGGGATGCCCGCCTGGGCTAGTTCTGAAACCGAGGGCCAGGTGAAAAATTCGTGCCTGGCTAGAGGGCGAGAGGCCAGGGCTCCTGGTTTGCCTCCTTCTGTCCTGCCCGCTAGAGCACGTCGCTCTTGGAGACGGAGACCAGCCTCTCCACCCCGCACATCTCCCGGATGATCTCCGCCACCGCACTCGGCACCAGCCTCTCCCAGTCTCCTCCCTCTCTCATCAGCCTTCTTATGGCCGTGCCGGAGTAAACCTCCCTCTGATACATGGGCGGCTTTCGCACGGCAATTCCCGCCTCGGATATGAGCTGGACCACCAGAGGATTGTTGGAGTAAGCCACATCGAACCTGGGGACCATGGAGCGCAGATGAGAGACCCAGACCGAGTTACGCTCTACATCCTGCAGAGGAGCGACATAGCAGCGATGGCAGAGGGAGCACTCTCGCAGGGAGGCATAGATCATCTCCATCCTCTCCCCCCCGGTGAAGGGATTCTCAGGGGTGTGGCTGTCCTGGGCGCTTCCGATCACTATGACTATCTCCTCCACCTCCTCTGCGATCTTCTCTATCACCGCCTGATGGCCAAGATGATAGGGCTGGAAGCGCCCGATGTACAGTGCTCGCATGGCTTTCGCTTCACCTGGCTATGATCTGCTTTCCGATGAGCTTGATGGCATTCTCCTTGTTGGGGCCGATGGGTGAGCCGACGACAATCTGGGTGACGCCCGTCGCAAGCAGCTCATCCACCCTCGACCGGCAGTCCGCCGGTGCTCCGGAGACGGAGAAGGCCTCGGTCATCTTTGCCGTCACAGCATCCATGGCCGCCTTAAAGTCATACCTGGCTATGGCCTCGGAGATAGCCCGGGCCTGGTCCATGCCTATGCCGTGCCGCTCCAGCACATTTTCCGGCGAGCCGGCCACAATGAAGGCCACCACGATCTTGGAGGCATTGACTGCCTTGGCCGGATCCTTGTCTGCGCTGAAGCTGGCATAGGCGGATATCTGGACAGACTCGGGCTTTCTGCCTGCCTTCTCCGCTCCCTGCCGGATCACAGGCACGGCGAACTTGAAGTCCTCGGGGTGGGAAGCATTGATCAGGACCCCATCAGCTATGGCCCCGGCCAGCTCCAGCATCTTGGGCCCCTGGGCTCCGATGTAGATGGGAATCTTTCCCGCGGCAAAGGACATCTGGGCCCCCTTGAATCCGGCCTGGTTGACCTTCTCCCGGGCCAAAAAAGCCCGGATGGCCTGCACCGACTCGCGCACCTTGGTCAGAGGCTTGTCCCAGTCTATTCCCATCTTGTCGAAGGTGGCCTTGTCTCCCGGACCGATTCCCAGGATGGCTCTCCCCCCGGAGAGCTCATTGATCGAGGCTATGGATGAGGCGATGATGGCCGCATTTCTGGTGTAGGGATTGGTGACACCTGTCCCCAGGCTGATTTTGTTGGTCATCATGGAGAGGGCGGCCAGGG
Organism: Methanosaeta sp. UBA80; assembly: GCA_002505805.1. Taxonomy (GTDB): domain Archaea; phylum Halobacteriota; class Methanosarcinia; order Methanotrichales; family Methanotrichaceae; genus Methanothrix. The sequence continues at coordinate 2,347 of DAWB01000089.1, forward strand.
TGGTCCAGACATCGCGGTTATTGTAATGATCAGTGATCCAGACATTGGAAAATCCGCTATCTTCCGCCAGCTTTGCCATGTAGCCTATCTTGTATACCGGCTCATCGGGTACGAACTCAATTCCGAACAATTATGATCTCCTCCAGATTGGGCGCAGCCGTCCGGCTTTGATGCCGGAATTGCCGGCGCCGCTTTTGTCCTGTCGACTGCAATTTCTCAAGCCTCATATCTGCCATGAGTTATAAGCGGTTCGATCCCAGAGACCATTGCCGCAGGCTGCATAGTCAGCTGAGGCAAATGAGGAAATGATGACGAAACCTTTTTTGCCCTCCAGCCTTCCATCCTTTCACTTCCGGCAGAATGAAAATGAGGAGATATATGTCGAGGATATGGAAAGCGGCAGCATTTAGGATGGAGAGCTGCAGAGGCAATGCCCCCAGGAGGAGATAGCATATGGCCCCCATCAAAGCCCTGGCTGTGGACATCGACGGCACCCTCAGCGACAGGAACAGGGTGCTCTGCCCCAGAGCAGTGCAGGCTCTGCGACGCCTAAATGTGCCCGTGGTGCTCAGCACCGGAAACACCCATTGCTTTACCAGAACGGTCTCCGTTCTGCTGGGAACGCCGCGCCTGCTCATCTGCGAGAACGGAGGAGTCATATCCCTATCCGAGGAGGAGATGGAGATCCTGGCGGACATCAAAATTTGCGAGGAAGCCTTTGTTAAGCTGTCCAGGGAGTTTTCCCTCAGCAGGTACAACTCCTCCCGGTACAGATTCTCCGATATCGCCCTGCTGCGCAACTTCGATGCCGCCGCCGCCTCCCGCCGGGCCCAGGATCTGGGCCTGCCTGTTGAGTTCATAGACACCAGCTTTGCCGTGCACATCAAAGACCGGAGGGTGAACAAGGGAACGGGCCTCTCCCGCATTGCGAAAAGGATGAAGATCGATCTATCCTCCTTTGCTGCCATCGGCGACAGCAAAAGCGATCTGCCCATGTTCCGACTGGCGGGATACTCTGCCAGCGTGGGCAATGCCAGTCCCGAGCTCAAGGAGATATCAGACTATGTGGCAGAGGCCCGGTATGGAGACGGCTTTGCCGAGATCATAGAGCACATGATAAAAGAAAAGCTGATCTGAGGCCGGGGGCAGTCTTGCCATCCCATTCATCTCTGCTTTTTAGCCTGATCACCCTCCAGCCTGCCTAAGAGCTCTGCCCAGTGATTCTCGCATATGATCCACCAACCCAGGGTCCGCTTGGCCAACTGACGTGCTGCCGGGCAGAAGGCATCGACCGCCAGGTGATAAGGCATATCCGGCGAGGGAGGATGGAGGGGATACTTGGTGCAGGTCATCGGCCGGATCTGGTAGATCTCGCAGCCATTCTCCCGGTCATAGAATGGGCAGGGCTGGCGTAAAATCCAGGCCTGAAGAGTCTTGTCATAACGGCATAATGAGATGAGCCTCTTCTTTCCCACATGCCCGGCGATCCTCTCGAAATCCTCCTTCTCCAGGTACAGCCCGGCCCCGGGAGTAAAGCAGCATCTTCCGCACCTCTGGCAGGAGAATAGCTCCCAGAATAGATTGATCCCGGCATCGGAGCCGCTTCTCTCATCTCGGGCAGGCAGGGGCAGGGTGATGTCGAAGGGGATTCTCTCACCCCGGTCTATCTTCTCCATCTGCTCCTCTTTTTTTAATACCGACCAGTGAGGGCGCTGGCGGAGAAGAGCCTCGTGGCAGCCCTGCCTCTTCTCTTCCACACAGGAGGAGAAGAAGAGCTGGCGGCAGAGGCGGCGGGCCTGGAGGATCTTGCTTTCCATGCGGCTCATGTGCTTCTCATGTCCTTTTCATGGCTCCGTCCTATGCTCTGAGGCCTGCCTAAATTAACTCAGCTTATATTGCTGACCGCCCACTCTGTCTCCTTCCACCAATCACCCTGGATCAGGGTGGCATTGCTGCCCATAAGCCGGAGGCTGTAGAAGAGGTAGTAGGCCTGGGGTGTTCCATAGACGATGACGGTGTCATCAGGATTCGTCCTTCTTTCAAAGAGGTTTTTTAAAGTTCCGGGGGGCTTTATCCGGGATCCATCATTGTAGATTTTGTCGTGAGACAGGCAGATAGATCCATTGCCCAGCCTGCTTTGGCCGTATTCAGAGAAGTCCCGGGCATCCAGGATGCGAAGGCTGGACCGGGCCAGCATTCCTTTTAGGCTGGCTGGCTCGACCAGCATCCAGGGACGGATGCTATCGCTGTAGTTGGTCGGCTCTACGGCGGCTGGGTTAGTGCTGAGAAAAGCTCCCGATTCCTGGGCCGCCTCCACTCCCCCGTCCAGGAGGCTGATGTTCTCATGCCCCAGGTAGCTCAAAGCCCAGAAGAAAAAGGGACCGCCCTCATCATCAGAGCTGCCGTAGATTATGATCCTCTGGCTCTCATCTATTCCCTCTTCCCCCAGGGCCTTTTCCAGCAGCGATGGCTCCAGATCGCCATTCTTTTGCAGATCCTTCCAGTAGATGTTTCTGGCTCCGGAGATATGCCCGGCCAGATATTCATCCTTGGACCGGACATCCAGGATTATTCCCTTTTCATCCAGGCCCTCGGGCATGGTGATGAGATCAGGCCGGACATAGCTTTCCGGGGCTTTTTCAGGCACTGCGGCCGGCGGCATTGCTGCCTGGCCGCTCTCCTGCGGGCCGTTTTGCTGGTTCATTTGATCCCTTTCATAGGCATCCCTCTGGGCCAGCCAGCCATCGAGGTTGGTCCAGTCGGGACAGGTGGGACAGAACTCGCCGGTCTCCGTGCCCGCTGTGGCTATCATGGCCAGGATGCCTAAAGAAAGAACGCAAACCAGACTGAATAGCAATGCCGCCGCCTTGACTTTTTCCAGGCTAATAGATAGGGATACACTGCCGCCCATAGCAAAAATCACTCACTGGGTAAGGAATCCTGCCACTATTTCAGGCTTGCTCAGATATGGGGAAGATATATATACACCTAAAATGTTCATCAATGTAATAAAAAGAACTATGATGCATTAAAAGATACATTAGGGAGGACGGAAATTTGAGAGGCACATCTATTCGCCTGGAGAGGATATTCAATCGAGACACAGGAAACGCAGTCATAATCCCCATGGATCACGGGGTGACCGTAGGCCCCATAAGGGGCATAAAGAGCGTCAAATCCATAGCCGATGCCGTGGCTTCCGGTGGAGCAGATGCGGCCATAGTACACAAGGGAGCGGCCTCATTCGGCCATCGCGGATATGGCCGGGACCTGGGTCTGATTGTACATCTTTCTGCCTCTACCGCTCTGGGGCCGGATCCCAACAACAAGGTCCTGGTGGCAACAGTAGAGGAGGCTCTCAAGATGGGAGCGGACGGCGTGAGCATTCATGTCAATGTGGGAGCGGAAGACGAGAGCCATATGCTCTACACTCTGGGAGAGGTCTCCCGCCACTGTCAGGAGTGGGGCATGCCCCTTCTGGCCATGATGTACCCCCGGGGCAAGAAGATCAAGGACGAATACTCGGAGGAGTACATCGCTCATGCCGCCCGGGTGGGGGCGGAGCTGGGAGCGGATATAGTCAAGACCAATTACACAGGCGATCCTGACAGCTTTTCCCGGGTGGTGGAGGGCTGTCCCGTGCCGGTGGTCATTGCCGGAGGGCCCAAGGTGGAATCTGAGCTCGATCTGCTCAGAATGGTAGAGGGAGCTATATCGTCCGGGGCACGGGGCGTAGCCATAGGCCGAAATGTCTTCCAGCATGACAGCCCCGCCCTCATCACCCGACGCATCTGCGGGGTGGTGCATAAGAAGCTGGAAGCGGAGGAGGCATTGGCCATATCCTCAGCGGCAGACTGATGCCCTATCCGTCATTTCCCAACGCCTGGGGCAGCAGAGATAAAAGGGTGCAAGGTCCTTAATGAGTTTGTGATGAATTCCGGCCCACCTTCCTGCCTCTGCAGCCTTGCTTTTATTATGCTCATCTATCTGGTCTCTCTTTCCGGGCTGGCCCTGGGAGAGGATTTCAGGGGAGAGGAGAGCCATGCCGGAGGGGGGCCGGATCTGGCAATCGCTTCGGTCTACGGCAACCTGGAGCTGGGCCGTCCCAGCAGCATCTTTGTGGTCCTGGAGAACAGGGCTGTGCGGGCAACAGACGAAAATGATATGGATCTGAGGCGAGAGGCGGCTCGCAGCATCTCCGCCCAGCTGATCAGCTCTGATGACAGGATCAGAATTCTATCCCGGCCGCAATATGGCGGCCTTTTGGAAGGGGGAGCGAATACCACCCTGCAGCTCACCGCCCTGGCAGAGGGTATAGCTCTGGGCCTCTATCCCTTAGAGCTGCGCTGCAATTTCTCCTGGCTCTCCGGAGTGACCGCCACGGGCAGTGAGACCGCGCCGAGCCTGTTCTTCGAATACGCTGCCGCCTCCCAGGATATCCCATTGCAGATTGAGGTAGTCATGGGGCCCAGGGTAGAGATAGAGGTCCAGGATGAATGGCTCAATTATGTGGCCCCGGGAAAGGAGAGTCTTCTCCGGCTGACACTGACAAACCGGGGGGATGAGCCGGCCCGGGATCTGGAGCTGCAGGTGCGCCCCCTACCACCGATAATGATGGTGGAGAGCGCCTGGGTCCAGGCCAGCCTCTCTCCGGGAGAGAGTGCAGAGGCGAGGCTTTCTTTATTTGCCGAGGAGAATGCATCCCCAGGCTACTATGCTCTGCCCTGCCTGGTCACCTATAAGGACGGCCTGGAGGAAGGGAAAAGGAGAGAAGAGAAGGCAGCTGTGATTTATGTGGGCCAGAGGTTCAGTTCCGCCTGGATTTATCTGGCAGGCGCTGCCCTGGCCATTGTTCTTTTGCTCTCGGCCCGGCTGGCGCTCGAAAAGATTCGCCGAAGCAGGAGACGCTTTCGCATAGTGAAAAGCTGAGAGGTCTCCAAGGGCTGAGAGGTCAGGGATAGAGGGCTCAAGGGCTGAAAAAAAGCTGAGAGAGATCAAGGCTAGCTGGTTAGATGCAGGAAGCGCTCCTGAGCCCGCTCCAGTATCTCCTTTTCTCCGGGAATGATGCCACCATTCATCAGCACCTTGCCGTTGACTATGGTGCTGTCCACCCCGCCGCTCATGCTGTAGACCAGATGGGAGACCATATTGCTCTGGGGACAGAGCCAGGGCTTTTTCAAATCTATGAGTGAGAGGTCGGCCAAAGCACCTTGGTGCAAGCCCAGATCCAGACGGAAGGCTTGCCGGGCGTTTTCCGTTGCCATGCCCCAGATCTGATCAGCGGTAAAGGCGGCCGGGGTGTGGTAGGCGTTCTTCTGGGTGATGGCCCCCACCTTCATCTCCTGGAATAAATTGAGGTTATTGTTGCTGGATGCTCCGTCTGTGCCCAGGCATACATTGACTCCAGCCTGGAGCATAACATTGAGCGGGGCTATGCCCGATGTCAGCTTGAGGTTGCTCACCGGGCAGGTTACCGCATTGGCCCCCCTCTCCGCCAGCAGGAAGCAGTCCTCCGGGGAGAGCCAGACGCAGTGCACTGCCGCCAGCCGCGGGCCGAGAAGCCCGAGAGAGTCGAGGTACTCCACCGGGCTCATGCCTTTGCTGAGAAGAAAGCCGTCCACCTCCGATCTGGTCTCGGAGAGGTGGATGTGGATCATACAGTTGTGCCGGTCGGCTATCTCTTTGGCTTTGAGAAGCGTCTCCTCAGAGCAGGTGTAGGCGGCATGGGGGCCCACAGCGGGGGTGATCAGGGGATCGCTTTTCCAGCGGCGAATGAAGGGCTCGACCTGGCCCAGAAGCTCGGGCTTCATGTCGAAGACCACTCCGGAGATGAAGGCGCGCAGGCCCATCTCTCGGGTGGCCTGGGCGGTTGTATCCGGGTGGTAGTACATATCATTGTAGCAGGTGATGCCGTGGCGGATCTGCTCCAGGCAGCCGAGCTTGACCCCCCAGCGGATGTCCTCCTCGGTGAGGCGGGCCTCCAGGGGCCAGATCTTCTCCTGCAGCCATGGCATGAGCTCCATGTCGTCGGCATAGCCGCGCAGCAGGGTCATGGCCAGATGGGTGTGGCAGTTGATCAGTCCGGGAATGGCCAGCTTTCCGTGGCCGTCGATGGCCTCATCGCCGCTCTCATCTTTGAGGCCCCGCCCCACCCGGGCGATCCGGCCCTCTTCTATGAGGATGTCCCGGCCGGATACAAGCTGGCCGGAGTGAAGAAGGGAGACATCTTTTATCAGCATCAGATGGAGGTAGCCCGGAGAGGTGAAAAGACTGTCGAATCGTCAGGCTTAAGATCCACCGGCTCAAAGAAGCCTGCGAGCTGAGGTAGCCAAGCGGCCTACGNNGAGTTCAAATCTCACCCTCAGCGTAAAATTTTAAATGAATTATTTATAGAGATCCTCATCAAGCTCGGCACGATTATCTTCATGACAGGCAAATGCTTCATATTCATCCGCAATTTTTTTCATAACACTGGCTGTGCGTGGCCAACTGTCACTTAGGGTGCGAGCCAAGTTGTGGTAGCGCTCTGATATCGTTCTTTCCTGAATGCCACCTTCACCAATCGAATGCATAACACATCCTCTGCCATTAAAAACACCAGCACAAATTCCATCCTCGATATCCTTGCTTTCCAGATTCTCAAGGAGGTTACGTACCGCTTCATGCGGCCATGCCCCATCAGTCCCTACGGGATAATGCACGAGGACCTGGCCAATATGTCGATCGGCAACCTTTCCTCTTCCACTTGCCCAAGCCAGCTCACGAGCTCGACTTGTCCAAGACTTCAGTTTATCGGGGTCTATGCTTCCATCTTCATTGATGCCCGGTGGGATTCTCCAATCGCGTAGAAGATCTCTGCTAAGGTGAGCACGGATGCGCTGCTCTTCGGTGGGTTCGCTGGGCCCTTCGCCTTCGGCCTTTGGGTATGACCACTTAATCAATTCCACAAAGAACTCAGGATCTTCACATAACGTTTTATTCAGAATTTTTGGTGGGCGCTGATGTCGAAGCAAAGGAAGGAAGTACCATTCTAAGTGGCCTAGCTGAGTCTCCTCGATTCTGCCGGATGCTTCAAGAAGAGTCAGCAACTCACCTATTCCATAGGATAAGAAATCCCAGTCCATCTTTTCGGTAATCTTTCCATGAATAAACTGATCGAGTATGTCAGCCACCAGTTGAGGGCAATGACATAGCTTGCTGCAATAATGACCCATGAACTCCACTGCAGTTCCTAGGCGCCCGTATTCTGACAGTTTTCGTGTTGCGTGCTCGTATTCCGTCGGCTCTAATTCTCTGTATCCATAGATGCCCACCTTTGACCAATATAGATGCTGTGTTTCGGCCTCTTCTGTCTCAAGATCATTCCATGTTTGGCTGGAGAACGGCAAGCGTAAATAGTATCCAGCTCGCTGCTGTTGATTCCATGATTTCCAAAAATCTCTTAAACGCAGACACTCAAGCCACTCTTGCCCTTTAACTGCGGCTCGCCCGGTCAACATGCCAAAAGCTGCATTGCACAGAGCAGTGTCGAATGAACTTAGTCCCTGGCTCAGAAGCTGTTCTTCTTGGCCCTCCAAAACCCTGCTCTTCCCCAGAGCCCAGCCTGCTAGGTAGGGGTCTTCTGACTGATGGATTAATTCAAGTACCATTGGCAGGCCACCCAGGCCAAAAAGCTCCTCTACGACATTTACGCGAGCCTCATTGATTACATTTTCTCGTTCTCGTCCACGAGTGTGCCCGGCCACAAGGAAATCACAATGTCGGGAAAAGAGCCACCCTTTTTTCAATATCGGGTCTTCTGGTTCGAACCGATTGTAGCATTCCTGCAATAACTCAATCGCTGGCTGTGGAAGGGCCCAATCAGCAGAGGAAAATTGCAGATGGCGCGATAGCAGTACACGCAGAGCTTCCCAGATCTGGAGGCGATTGGGCTGAGAGAGTGCTTTGAGGTCCATCGCATGCAAATGATCAATTATGGCATCAAACTCTGTCTTAGTAAGTTGATCAAGTAATTCTATAAGGGTGCCCCAACGCATGCCATCGGTGCCTACATCTTCTAGAAGTCGGCGAACAATTTCGCTGCTAGCTTTAGACAATTCTCCGTCCGTAATAGAAAATTCATCATCGGGTACCCAATTGCGATATTCTGGCTTGGCGGTAGAATGAGCTACATCGTGAGTACTTGGAAGCAACTTCACAAAGAGATCCCACGCTACCTGTGGTTCTTTATGCCTAATAGCGTCTAGAATCCGCATCCGATCTTCAAGGTTAACTGCGGTGCAGGGATGCCAAATGAGGAAAATCTCCCTTAGGCTGTTGATTGGTCGGTTGGTAAGGTTCCCGCCAAGATCCAAATGAGCTAGCTTCGCCAGTAATAGAGATGATTGGTGCAAGTACTCAGGCGACCAGGCGAGCACTTCCAAAGCCCAGAGGAGATATGTATGTGGGGAGGTCTGCCCAAAGTCATATTTAGCATCTCTAAATAGATTGACCAGATTTGGGCTCGGCTTCGATAGATCATATCCTACAATTTCCAAAAATATCTCAGGGGCAGCCTCGGCCAATAGTGGTAAAATGGGGGACATAGACGCCCACAAATGCCAATCCGTAATCCGATCTATTAGCCTCCTTACGATGCGATCCGCCCATGCCTGTCCTTTCATGGTACTTAATGAGTATTGATCGCTGAATGTGGCCATCAATGCCAAGCTCTCAGCTAGGCCAACTCTTAGATAGCCTGAATGTCTAAGAGAAATACCGCGGATGCTTGCACTTAAGCGCTCGCTTACCGAAAGCTCAACCTGTGGATCAAGCTCTCCCAATACTTCTAGTATTGCAGCTTCGAATCGCTCTAAATCATCGTCGGTAATGTAGCGAGCAAGCAAGAGCCATGAGTCCTCCCTGGCGGCCATCATCCAAGTGCGATCTACAAGTCGCACCGGTGGATCTGGCTTATAGCTCCATTGAATAAGACTCTCTTGCAGCTTGGAGTATTCTTGCCCAGCTAAATGTGCTAATGCTTCTCGATCATTAATATTTTCCTTATCCCAGATCCCTGCGAGTAGAACAGGTATCAGAAATCTGGCTATCTCTGGTTTAGACCACTCTGGAACGAGTATGCTAGAATCTCTGGCGATCTTTCGTCTTAAAGCTCCAAGGCTTCCCCTAGCCAGTGCTGCTAAGTCTCTGGCACGAACCTCTGGTAATCCCATTGCTATCAAGGCTTTTTCTATCTCTGCCCGGCGTAATCGAGGGAGAGAAAGAGGTTTTCCTATCTCGGATTCACTTCGATCCAACGGAATGAGAATGTGATGCCCCTTTCTGACCGCCTGGGCAACCATTCTTCTGTCGGGAAATGTTGGAATTAGAATAAGAGAGCTATCGCATAAAGCCAGTTGATCCCAGGCAGCCGCATCCTCTACTACAATTGCCCGTGATAGAGCACATTCTCCCTCATCATCGGGCATCCGGGACAAAGACGCGATGAAATATGCAACACCTTCATCTCGTGTATCAGCTCGTAATCCTATTATAGATGGTTCAGAGCCAAGCCACTTATGAATCTCGGAGACTTTCTCTTCTCTCCCGGCAATCAATAAGTCTAAGCTTAGTTGAGGATCTGTTGCACCTGACCAGACTTCCCAGAATCTATCTACATCCTTAACACCGGTAGGTTGCTTTCCGATTAGAGTAGAGAACCAGATATCTGCTTCAGGCGCTTGTTCCAGCCAAGCATCCAGATCATCTGCATCATACGCTCTAACATCCTTCNNCCCAGTCTTTCCCGGCCAACGTCGGGCTGTGACAAAAACAAATGACGTGCTACCAATAGACAAAGTATGTGGATCGCAGGATCGTTTTTGATAATTATCTTCCGCCCGGCCTTTAACGTCTCCGCTTGTGCTGAGTTCCCAGCCTGAAATCCCGTCAGGTACAAAAGCATTCCCTGTAGGAACCTGGACTATTCCATCCCACCCCCCAAGCTGAACTCCTTCATCTGATCTGAAATGAAGGCGTTCCACTCTATTTATGCTGGCTAACACAAGCCGTCGGATAAGTTTAGGAAGTATGGCCTGAGAATCTCGTTGGTCAGCCCAACGATCGATATCGGTTGCATTTGCACGGATTGGGCTTTTCATATCATGTCATTCTACGTATAGGATGTTAGAGATATTAGGCTTCCGGAGAAAATCAAAGGTAAAATCTTTTTCGCCTCTGGTTACAGATCTGCATTCGTGCAGAAGGTCTTCTAATTACAAATGATAAGGATGTTAAGCCATCGAACATCACGAAAAGAGCGATTCGGTATCTAATCGCTTGTATCGCCATACTGATCTGGTTGGGGCTCTTGGCTGATTATTGGCCTGCTGCTCCTGTAATTGGTTATCTGCGGTGTTAGACAATCAGAAATTGTTAACTTGAAGTTAGCGTATAGACTTAATTTGTCTAAATATACCCTTTTTTGGACGTATCCAAATCCTATTTGGATTCATCCATATTTCTGGACGCCTCCGCATATAGGCTCCTTTCTTGCTGCCATGCATTTCCAGAATGCCTTTTTTCAACCAGTCTACTTAAAAGATCGCGTGCCTGCAGTTGAGGAGATCTTGCATAGGTCTGCTGCCTGCTTGCGTGTGGTCTTCTCATAAGCCTTCACATACTGGAGAGGCCGCCAGCAGTTGAGCGAGAAGGAAAAGGGAAAAATGAAAGGGGCTTTCAGGAGGATGGAGCCGCATTTACCATGACTGAGCAGAATCGCAGGTACGTTACC
>DAWB01000089.1:13185-13630 GCA_002505805.1 Methanosaeta sp. UBA80
GGAGGCACAGAAACTGCTGCGGGAATAACTCAAGAGGGTCCAGTCTGCGAATAATAAAATGGTAGTAGATGAGATACATGCATCTGTATGCAGTTAAACTGGCCAGGCGGGAGGAGACCGCGGACTCTGCGGGGGCGCGGTATATCTGCCCATCTTTTCGCAATCCCTATAGCTCATCAGTGAGAGGTAGCTATCATGGCCGGTACAAGTGAGAATGTGGCTATCCAGGATGAGAATCCCGAACCATCTCAAGAGGATAGCTTTGCCAAGGGCATAATCAAAGGTCTCCAGGACTTCAAGGAAGGCCGGATAACCCGTTTCAAGGATGCTGATGAGCTGGCCGATCATCTCCGCAACCTGTAGATCGTTATGGCTTTCCAGCCTGTAACCACATATTATTTTGAAAGGAAATTTAAGAAGCTAACTAAAAAAGATGGATTATTAA
>DAWB01000004.1:0-180 GCA_002505805.1 Methanosaeta sp. UBA80
GCCATGACGAAGATGTAGACCTTGATCGCTCTTACCACAACGTCCCTCAAGCCTCCATCCTCTTCTTCAGTGACCTTGCATTCCATAGCCTTGGCTTTTCCGGTAAAGAACATGGCCAGCAGGCCCATGGCCAGACAGCCGGGTATGATATAAACGGCCAGCTGGTTGAAGAGGAAGAAG
>DAWB01000004.1:211-6303 GCA_002505805.1 Methanosaeta sp. UBA80
GGAGAAACAGGCGATGATCACCAGATTGATCTTGGTCTGCCGGTCAAAGGGCATGCAATTCATAAGCTCTACCAAGAGCAATGAGGCGATGATGGCGGTAATGATGCTGGAAAGCAATCCCAGGATGGATACGATTAAGAACACAATTATCTTAACCGGAACCACCTGAGTGATGGAATTCATTGCTTTTTGGACGGTAGTCTTCCCATAGTGGAATAATAGTCCTGCAACAAGCACTGCCGGTACGATTCCCTTGATTATAGGCTCCTCAACGGCCTCCATCACCAGATGCATATTCCAGCCGATCAGCCCTACTTCGTGTTCGGTGTAGTTAAGGGTTTGTACAAGTAGCTCTTTGTTGTAGAAGCTGGATATAGTGACCGCCAAAACGCCCATAACGAACAGAAACACTTCAAGATTGTGCTCTATCTTCTTGACCATGAATGGTCCGACAAGCACTATTAGAACAATGGCAAATAAGCCAAGATCTAGTGGGTCAAACTGCACGATTTTTCCCTCCAATATTTGATATCGCTAAGATTCGCCGGCAAAGGCCCTGTCGGCATGGGTATCCCAAATGCTGCAAGACGCTCCAATTCTTGCTCGCACCAATCAGCAGGCTACGCCAAGGTCTCTCCATTCTACTCCCCCACGCGGCTCCAATTGTCATTCACTGGTTTAGCTTGCTGGATGGGCATGGTAGACTGGAAAAACAGCCATTGATGAGCCGAAATGCGCCTTTGGCGCATCCAGTTCCAATTTGATGGACCTGTTATCGAATTACATGGCAGAATGATATCCATAGCCAGCCTACCGGATAAACGAATATGTCAATTGCCCGAGCGCCAGGCAGTCAGGCAGACCTAGCAAGGCAGAGCATGAGCAATATCTGGCCAAATCCTTGAAGGGAGGTGGTCTAAACTCACGGCAAGCAAGCGATGACTCTAATTTTATGTCCATAGCTGGTCCACCTCAAGGTTCATTGGCTAAAAGGTTTTTAACCTTTTTGGTGTAATTTTAAAAAAGCAATTTGGTATAATAGCAATAATAACATTGAAGTTATGAGAGGTCTAATACAATATGGCTAACCATAAAGCGCAAATAAATGCTTGAATAAAAGCCAAAAGCATTTAATATTGGAACAGCATCCGAATAGCATCTCTCCACAGGGAGAGCAGATGTAGGATCGATATTAACGAGGTGCTCTAATGGTCTCTATACTGGGGGAAGTTGTTACCTCAACGGATTGGGCTTTATTCTTTATAGCCTTTCTAGTACTGATATTACCCTTTAAGGTGAAGATTGTTGAACATAATTTAGAGGTATTTCTGTTTATCATGGGCGCGGCTGCGGTTACTGTGACCAATAAATGGACCATGGAGGTCATTATGACTGCAGCAGAGGAGCCCATTATGAAGGGCATTGTACCTGCAGTCTTGGTGGCTGGATTCATATTCCTATATGGCCAGAAGGCCTTCCAGAGCTTCATGGACGGACTGGTCAAGAAGATGAACCTGGGCGTGATCATATTCGCCTCTACACTTATACTGGGATTGATTTGCTCGGTCATAACCGCCATCATCTCATCGCTCTTCCTCTGCGAGATAGCCAATACCCTGCCCTTGGATCGAAAGAACAAGATCAACTACGTGATCATCGCCTGTTTTGCCATCGGCCTGGGCGCAGTTTTAACTCCTCTAGGCGAGCCGCTTTCCACCATCGCCATATCCAAGCTGTCCGGACCGGCTCTCTATGAGGGCGGACCATGCTGCGCAGGATTCCTCTATCTCTTCGATCAGCTCGGCATTCTGATCGTCCTGGGAGTCATTCTCTGCTCCGTCTTTGCCATGTTCTATGTCAAGCAGACGGGGAAGGTGGATAAAATGGGATCCAATGAGGAGGGCAGCATCAGAGAGGTTCTCATCAGAACTCTCAAGGTTTACGCTTTCGTAGCTGCTCTCTTCCTCCTGGGTGCGGGAATGGAGGTCATCATCTTCAAATACCTGACCAAGATCCCCGATTATGTGCTATTCTGGGTGAACATGATATCCGCCATCCTGGATAATGCCACCCTGACCGCGGCAGAGATCTCCAAGGCCATGACCCAGAAGCAGATCAATGCCGCTCTCTACGGCCTGCTCATCTCCGGAGGCATGCTCATCCCCGGCAACATCCCCAATATCATATCTGCCGGAAAGCTGGGCATATCCAGCAAGGAATGGGCCAAGCTGGGGGTTCCCCTGGGCCTCGTCCTGATGTTGATATACTTCATATGGGTATTCTACATACCATTCCACATTGAGTTCCATTTCTGAGGGCGATGTGAAATCATCGCCCCATTTTTTTAATTAAATCCTATTAATATCAATGGGCTTTGTTTTTGATACCGATATTGATCACGATATTTTCTGAACGGAGTATCGGCAAGATTGACCTTTTTCATATCCTCAATTTCAAGCAGCATGGTTTAAATGCCTTCAAGTCTCTGAACCGTATTTATTAGTCAGCGGGGAGGGATCAGAAGCTTATGCCAAGCGCCAGGTACACCCGGATAGAGATAACTGAGGAGGCCTATATGGGCCTGGAAGCGGAAGCGGTATTGCAGGGCAAAACCCTGAAGAAGCTGGCATCGGATCTGATACTGAAAAACATATCGCAAAAGGCCTTTAGATTTGTGCAAGAAAGTCGCCGATCCCCTCCTGGAGAGGAAGCCGAGATCCAGATTCAGTCCAGTGCACCAAAAAGGCATAGGCTCAGGATATCAGAGGACCAGGCAGCCATCCAGAAGATCAGGGACCTTTGGGCTCAAAATCCGAGGCCGTCACAGAGGGAGATTGCCAGGAAGATCAATTATCCAGCTTCATCCGCCAAGTATCAGATCAAGATGATGCTGGAACATGGAGAGCTCAAAAAATAATGGCAGACCGAGAGAGCAACTTTCCAGGGCATCGATGATCGGTGCAATTGCCGTACAGAAATCATATAATCGGATCGTCCAAAAAAATGAGGGCTTCTCATAGACAAATAATAAAGCAATTAAAGGCAGGGATCGGGTAATGAGAGGTCAAGATGTAGGCATCGCTCCTGAGGAAAGGCACAGGAAGGAACTTCAGCATATATCCCGCCTGGTGGTGCAGGATATGGAGGGAATTCTCAAGGCAATGAATAAGGCGGCAGATCAGATATCATTAGGACGGGCGGCAGAGGAGATAGATGACAGCGGCTATCAGCTATACCTGGCCAGGAAGGACGCCCAAGATAAGAGCAGCAGGATCGAGGCAGTCCTTTTTGCTCTGGATCACGAAGAATTCTATAGCCGTCTGGAAGCTGCCGCTGCTATATCTGGCCTGTGCCTGGAGCAGGAGACCAGGCTGGAGGTGGCGCTGCCAGAGGCGGAGTTTGAGGAGAATATGATAACGGGAGGCTTTGAAAAATACAAGGGGCTGGTGGTAGAGCATAACAACCATTGCCTGGAGGAGCTGATGGTGGCTGTTTGCTGCCGTCTCCGGGAGAAGGGCTTTGCCGTAGCCTGCGTTCCGGATGAGGATGTAATCTTTTATCTGCCTATAGCCTAGGAAGAGATCTGAGCCTTTGACTAACCAGGGATGGAATATCTGAATGGAGATCTCCGGGCGGCTGGCCATCTCAGCTTACTTTCTGATCTTTGCCCCGGTGCACAGCCACCTGGCTGACCCGGCCTTCAAGAGCTGGGCCAGGAGGGCTATCGGCCCCGCCTTTGACTCCTGGCAGAGGCTGGCCTATAATCTGCTGGCCCTGATCATGATCCTGCCCTTTCTTTTTATCCTTTTGTTTCTGCCAGGAAAAACGCTCTACATGGTCTCAGCGCCCAGCAATTATCTCCTTGCTTTGGGACAGCTCCTCCTGGTCGCGGCCATGCTCATGACCCTGCGCCAGACTGGAGCCACCTCGTTTTTGGGGCTATCCCAGATAGGGAATAAAGGCAGGACAGATGACGGGCGCCGCCTGGTGACCACTGGCCTCTACAGCCGCACCAGAAATCCCCTCTTCCTCTTTGCCGCCCTCATCCTCTGGCTTACGCCGCTCATGACCGAAAGCCTGCTGAGCTTCAATATCCTGGCCACCATCTACTTTTATCTCGGTGCCCGACATGAAGAGAGGTCACTGAAGGCGGAATATGGTGAGGCATATGAAGAATACAAGAGCCGTGTGCCCATGTTCCTGCCCCGCCTGAGATCGGCAAGCAGATAAATAGTTATTAATTACAATTGTAAATCGGAGCGGTCCCATGAACTCAAAATTTCCCGGAAGAGGCGGCAGACCTGCAAATATGCTCTGGCTTGGCGCTATTTTTCTGGTATTAGCCTGTCAATTTTCAGCTACCTCAGCCGAATCAGGAGCACCCGTCCCGCCGGAGAAATTCTCGGATGATTACTACAAGGTCTACGGCACGCCGGATCTTACCGTCTCCCTGGACAGCTACCGCCTCTATCAGGGAGAGAAGTCCTCTCTCTATCTCACCGTGGCCAACCGGGGGCGAGTCACCTCTTTCCAGGTCAACGAGGAGCCGGGGGCTAACAGAAGAGAAGAGATAATAGCGGCGCAAAAGGAGCAGGAGCTGGAGAAGCTGAGGACGACAGCTCAGGATGTCTCCGTCCGCCTGCGGGCAGAAAACGAGAGCGCTATAGATATAACCAGGTCGGTGGCCTACCCCGGCAATATCCGGGAGGGGCAGACCTCAGCCCGGCTGGAGTTTCCCATAGAGGCCTACGAGAATGCTGCTCCGGGACTGTACCGCATCTATGCCGATCTGAATTACACCTATCAGAGAGATGTCTCCGTGGAGGGAGATGAGGACAGGCCGGAGAGCCCGGACGTATTCTATTGGTACCAGCCCCTCAGCCAGACCCTTCCCTTCGACCTTATTGTGGAGAGGCATAGCCTGGCCGAGTTTGCGATTCTGAATACCTCGCCCCAGACACTGTCTGCCGGCTCAGAGGATAATGTGGTGAAGATCGCCATCAAGAACGTGGGCAGTGAGGCGGCCAAGGACCTGGTGGCAAGGCTTGTCCCTGAGAGCGGGATCTATGTGGCTGTGGATGAGTCACCAATCCCTATCCTGGAGCCGGGAGAAGAGGCGGAGCTGATCTACAAGCTGGATGTATCCAAGGATGCCGTGCCCGGCAAAAAATACCGGCTGACGGTAAACTTTGAGTTTTCCGATCGCTTCCGCGACCATCTCACCGACTGGGAGAACGCCTATTTGAGCATCGAGCAGGATGGAGCGGGCCGGTCCGCTGCCTGGGCTCTGCTTCTGCTCCTGCCGGCTGGCCTGATAATTGCCGTCAAAAATAGGGACAAAATAAAAGGCAAGATAAAGGACCGGAGCTGAGGGAGGCAAGGTTTTGGCCTGGAGTGAGGCAAGGCAGGCGGTATCGGCTCGCGGCATCAGCAAAAGCTTTGGCCGGCAGAGGGTGCTGGACGAATTGTCGGTGGAAATCCCCTCCGGCCTGACCTACTGTCTTCTCGGCCCGAACGGCTCGGGCAAGACCACCNNGGGGTGGGGCTGCTGCGCCTGGACGGAGGGGACTTGCAGGTCTTAGGCCGACCCGTGGGCGAGGTAGCCCGTCTCTACCCCCGCATCGGCTACATGACCCAGCACAAAGCCCTCTATCCCGACCTCACGGTAGAGGAGAATATGGAGTTTTATGCCGGGCTGTACAGCCTGACCAAGAAGCAGCGAGAGGAGAGGATGGAGGAGCTGCTCCAGATGGTCGAACTTTCCGCACATCGCAGCCGTCTGGCCGGGGCCCTCTCCGGGGGCATGTACCAGAGGCTATCTCTGGCCTGCACCCTGGTCCACCAGCCACAGCNNTCCTCCTGGACGAGCCCACTGTGGGCGTCGATCCCCGGGTGCGGCAGACCTTCTGGGAGTACTTCAACCGCATGGCTGAGGAGGGAAAGACGGTCCTCATCACCACTCACCTTATGGATGAGGCGGAAAAGTGCCAACGGGTGGGGTATATGCGGGCGGGAAGGATGGCGGCAGAGGGCAGTCCGGAGGAGATCCTGGATAAGGCCGGGCTGCAGCCCATCCTCAAGCTATGGCTGGC
>DAWB01000004.1:6359-6535 GCA_002505805.1 Methanosaeta sp. UBA80
GAGCCCAGGCTGGAGGAGGCCTTTCTCCTTTTAGCGGAGGGGCAATGAGCCCCAGCCCGGCAAGGATCTGGGTGGTGGCTCTCCGGGTGGTGAGCCAGCTCAAGCGTGACCGGCGAACCATCGGATTGATCACATTTGCCCCCATTATGCTCATGATCCTCTTCGGCTACGCCCTC
>DAWB01000015.1 GCA_002505805.1 Methanosaeta sp. UBA80
TATCTGCTAGCTCAATATCTGCTAACTGAAGAGCCACGGTGGAAATGAGATCACCAACTACTTAAACGGAAAAAGGGCAATGAATCGCTTTGAGGTTTCTTTGATGAGGAGCGATGTCACCAAAAAGGGTAAAGAGAGAGCACCTCANNAGGGCTCTTTTAAAAGCCACCGGGCTATGCGATGAAGAGCTCCGCAGGCCATTCATCGGCGTCGTAAACTCTTATAATGAATTTATCCCCGGACACATCCATCTGGACAAGCTGGGCCAGGCGGTCAAAGCGGGCATACGCTCTGCGGGAGGAGTCCCCTTCGAGTTCCAGACCATAGGCGTATGCGACGGCGTNNCCCAGTCGCGAACTGATCGAGGACTCCATTGAGATCATGGCCGAGGCCCATCAGCTGGACGGACTGGTGCTGATACCCTCCTGCGACAAGATCGTCCCAGGACACATCATGGCCGCGGGAAGGCTCAACCTGCCCACCATTGCGGTCACCGGCGGGCCCATGATGCCGGGATTTGCCTGCGACAAGGATCTGGACCTGATCAACGTCTTCGAGGGCTGGCAGGCGGGAGGCGAGGCTCTGGCCGACCTGGAGGAGATGGCCTGCCCCGGTGCGGGATCCTGCGCCGGCCTCTTTACCGCCAACACCATGGCCTGCCTCACCGAGGCCATGGGATTGAGCCTTCCCGGCTGCGCTACCGCCCATGCCGTGGATGCGCGAAAGATCCGCCTGGGCAAGCTCTCCGGCATGAAGATCATGGAGCTGGTAGAGAGGAATATCACTGCCCGCCAGATCGTTACAGAGGCTTCTATTGATAACGCCATCCGGGTGGACATGGCCATAGGTGGGTCCACCAACACCGTTCTGCACATTCCGGCCATTGCTTCCGAGTTCGGGATCGACCTCGACCTGGACCGATTTGATCAGCTCAGCCGGGAGACACCTCATCTGGTCAACCTCCGGCCAGGTGGCCCGCACCACATCCTGGATCTGGACCGGGCGGGAGGAATTCAGGCGGTGATGAGCCGCCTCTCCTCCAAGCTCGCATTGGATGCCCTCACGGTCACGGGCAAGACGCTGGGCGAGAATCTGCAGGCCTTCCGGCCAATCAATCCCCTGGCCAACCAATCGGTTATATCCACCCTGAATAGCCCGGTTCATGCCCAGGGCGGTATAGCCATACTGCACGGCAGCCTGGCTCCGGAGGGTGCGGTGGTCAAGCAGACCGCCGTATCTGCGGCAATGATGAAGCATACCGGCCCGGCCAGGGTTTATGACTCGGAGGAGGAGTCCATGGCCGGCATTGTAGGGGGTGGGGTGAAGGCTGGCGATGTGGTGATAATCAGATACGAGGGGCCCAAAGGCGGCCCGGGCATGAGGGAGACCCTGGCTCCCACCTCAGCCATCGCCGGGGCAGGCCTATCCGAGTCCGTGGCTCTGATCACCGACGGGCGCTTCAGCGGGGGCACCCGCGGCCCTTGCATTGGCCATGTCTCTCCGGAGGCAGCGGTGGGCGGACCCATCGCCCTGGTTGCTGATGAGGATATTGTCTCCATTGACATCCCGGCCAGAAAGGTGGATCTTCTGGTCGATCCGGCCATACTGGAAGAGAGAAGGCGAGCCTGGAGGCCGCCGGAGCCCAAGATAACCAGCGGGATCCTAGCTCGCTACAGGAATTCGGTCACATCTGCCAGCAAAGGCAGTGTCCTGCGATGAGCGGTGTGAGAAGCTTCGTGGCTGTGGAGCTTCCTGCCTCCTTTCGCCAGGAGATAGACCGCTTGCACAGTCGCATCGCGACAGAGGGACTGCGCCTGGTCCGGCCGGATCTGGTGCATATCACCCTCAAGTTCCTGGGGGATGTGCCGGAAAAGGATTTGGATGCTGTGGCTGCCGCCCTCCGCGAGGTCAAGGCGGCACCATTTCCGGTACAGGTCAAGGGCATAGGCGCCTTTCCCGGTGGAGGGGTGCGGGTGCTCTGGCTGGGCCTGGAGGGCGACTTTTCAAAGCTGTACCAGGGAATAGAGAAGGCGCTGGAGCCCCTGGGATTTCCGCCCGAAAAGCGGGGCTTCTCCCCCCATGTAACATTGGGCCGGGTGGGCCGCCCCAATGTAGAGATCAGCCGGAAGATTAAGGCCAGGATGGCAGAATTCTCCGGCCTGGACCTGGGAGGCTTCACCGTGGACCGATTTTATCTCAAGAAGAGCACTTTAACCCGGGGAGGACCGATCTACGAGGACCTGGCAGCATTTCCTCTCTGAGATCAGGGAGGCGGTGCTGGAGAGGATCAAGCCCGGCCCCTCCGAGAGAAAGAGACTTCAAGAGGTCTCTGTCGCTCTCATCTCCCGCATCGAGAGTATGGCAGAGGGGTGCGGCCTTGAGCTCAAAGCCATGCTGGTGGGCTCAGCGGCGAGGGGCACCTGGCTGGCCGGGGATCACGACCTGGACGTTTTTTTAGGCGTTGGGGTGGAGGATGACCTGGAAAAGGCGTTAGAGCTGGCCAGGCGGATATCCCCCGATCATCGAGAGAAATATGCCGAGCACCCTTATATCCAGGCCAGGATAGACGGCTTTGAGGTCGATCTGGTTCCATGCTATCTGGTCGATGATGCATCTCACCTGAGGTCTGCCGTGGATAGGACCCCCTTTCATAACCGATATGTGAAGCTGAGGATAGCAGGCCTTGAGGACGAGGTCCTTTTATTAAAGCAGTTCATGAAGGGGAGCGGGGTCTACGGCTCGGAGCTCAGAGTGGGCGGCTTTTCCGGCTACCTGGCCGAGCTGCTGGTGCTCTGCTACGGCTCTTTTGCCGCGGTGATAGAGGCGGCGTCCCTCTGGAAGCCGGGGCTGAAGCTGGATCTGGAGGGCAGGGGCAGGGTGGAACAGGCTGATCCCTTAGTCGTAGTCGATCCGGTGGATCCGGGGCGAAATGTGGCTGCAGCACTGACATTGAACAGGATGCTCCAGTTTGCCCTTGCGGCCCGCACATTCATGGCCCGGCCTGATATTGAGTTCTTCTTTGCCAATCCACCGGCCCCCCTGTCCGACCGGGAGATAGAGGCTCTGATGGAAGAGAGAGGCACCCTGCCCCTGCTGATCGAATTTGCCGCCCCCGATGTGGTAGAGGACGTCCTCTATCCGCAGCTTCGCAAGGCGGAAAGCGCGGTCAAGGCTCTCCTGGAGCGCAAGGGCTTCTCCATTCTTCGCAGCGATGTCATCTCATACGGCAATCGTGCCGCTCTGCTTTTGGAGATGGAGGTCTGGCGTCTTTCCCCAGCCTGCCGGCGAGAGGGACCGCCGGTCTGGCAGGCCGATCACATCTCCCGGTTTCTGGCTGCTCATCCCAAAATCCTCTCCGGCCCCTACATCAAAGATGGCCGGATGGTGGTGGAAGAGGAGCGGCGTTATGCCCAGGCCGCCGATCTGCTGGCGGCGGAGCTGGCCAGCCTCTCCCTGGGCCGGCATATCTCGGCATCCATTCGATCGGGATACAAGATATATGCCGGGGTGGAGCTATTGGCCATAAAAGATGATGGCTATCGCATCTTTCTGGTGGAGTATTTTCAGGCCAGATGCATTAGGCCGGATGCTGCATAGCCTGAAAGCCCTCTTCAGCTAAGGCACTTCCAGTATCTGCTCTGGATCTTCTTTACCTCATCTATCCTGCGAGCGACGCTGCTGTCCATGCCTCTGATCACAGGCACATCTCCTCCAAAAGCCCTGAGCTCGGATACTATGGCCTCAGCGGAAGCATCCAGGTTGTAGCCGCCTTCCAGGGTGGCTGCCACTCTGCCCTGACAGCAATCCCTGGCGA
>DAWB01000105.1:0-156 GCA_002505805.1 Methanosaeta sp. UBA80
CTTGCGGGTGCGACGGCCCGGATATTTTATTCATCCTCTGAGAGAGGGGATCAAATTGATAACGATAAGCCCAAATACAAAGAGCATCAAGAGTCATCCAGATGAAGAGGCTTACAGCTTACGTCTCTGGTCAGGTCCAGAGGACAGGATACAGAG
>DAWB01000105.1:204-1205 GCA_002505805.1 Methanosaeta sp. UBA80
GACGGCCGGGTGAAGATCATGGCCGAGGGCGATGACGACAAGCTGAAGTGGTTCGAAGAGGCAATCGACATCAAGAACACTCTGATAAAGGTCTCATTTATTGAAAAGGACTATTCTGCACCCAAAGGAGACTTCGCCAACTTCTACAAGGTTGTGGGGCCTGGAGAGACAGATTCCAGGCTAGACACCGCTGCTGATCATCTGAAAGAGCTCATCTCCGCAGTCAATAGCATGAACAACAACCTCGGCGGAAAGATGGACGTGATGATCCACCTGCAGAAGGAGACGCTTACGAACCAGGATGATCTCTTAAATGAGGTCAAAGACTCCAGAAAAGACCTGAAGAGCTACCTTGACAGAAGGTTCGAGAAGCTGGAGAGCGGTGTGATCGAAATGAGGATTGCCTTGCGGGCCAAGGGGATAATCTGACGCTGTAGCTCTCGTTTCTTGCTGCTTCTTTTTCAAGAGGATTCTTTTCTTGGCCGCCTCCCTGGCGCTCATGTCCTGTCAGCTTAGGCAGCATCCTGGGGCCCGTGCGCACGCCCCTGATGCGCCTGCATGTGATTGCAGCATGCTAACTGTTTATCTCTTTGCTTTTCCGATATGATGCAAACGTTTTTGTACAACTGAATTACTAATGGCACCAAATAGCACCTATGCATATAGAGATATAATTTGGTGTGAAAGATGAAATCGAATATTGGACACAAGACGACGGGCGTCGCTGCCCTGTTGTTGCTGGCCTCGATCCTGTGCATTGGAACGATGCCCGCGGTGTGCGCTGAGAAGACGATTACCGATATGGAAGGCGGGACGATGACCGTATCCGAGCCTATAGAAAGGGTGGTGACAGCTGGTTATGGCATGACGCCGTGCGTTATGGCTGCCTTTGGCATTGGGGATCGGATCATCGGCACTGGCGGAGCTTCGGTAAGCGGGACGTCCGTCACAGGTCCTGGAAATGAGACGACAGCTACATTTCTCATTCCAGGACTTAAGAA
>DAWB01000105.1:1216-4594 GCA_002505805.1 Methanosaeta sp. UBA80
ATGACCGACCTTGGCAGGGGCCCCAATCTCAATGTAGAAGCGGCTGTAGCCCTCAATCCTGACCTGATGATGCTGGAGAAGGACTGTGCTGGCCAGGGAGGTTCGAACCTTGGCTACAACAAGCTCNNTAGATCAGCTCCTCCTCTTCAACAAGAGCTTTCCTCTGGTAATAATAAAGAATGCTGCATGCAACAGCCCGCCATCTCCCGATTCGGTCTATTCCGAGATCGAACTGTTGGGTGAGATCTTCGATAAGCAGGACAAAGCCAGGGAATTGACCGATTTTCTCAAGGATGAAGTGAATCTGGCAAGCCAAAGGACAGAAGGGATAGCAGAGGATGAGAAGCCCACCGTCCTGGTAGCTGCCCTCAGCGGGAGTGCAGATATCGCAAAGGGCAAGCTGGCAACAGTCCTGCCCGATTACGACTGCGCTACACTTTATCCTGAGATCACTGGCATAAAGAATGCTTATACAGGAGAGGCCCGTGCTGTGATGTCCGCGGAGCAGCTCATCGCATTGGA
Organism: Methanosaeta sp. UBA80; assembly: GCA_002505805.1. Taxonomy (GTDB): domain Archaea; phylum Halobacteriota; class Methanosarcinia; order Methanotrichales; family Methanotrichaceae; genus Methanothrix. Next base: position 1,739 of record DAWB01000105.1, read on the forward strand.
TCCGGATGTGATAATCCTGGTTCGAGGAGCAAGGTGGAAGCCATCAGACCTGTATGAGAATGAGGACTACAAGGCTTTGCAGAGCATCAAGGCCATTAAAAATAAGCGTGTCTACTCCACAGGGCACATGGAGTATACCAGGAATATGGCTGGCCTGGAGTTTCCAATTGAGATACTCATCGAGGCTAAAGCCGCTTATCCTGAAAAGTTCAGTGATGTCAACGTAGGTGAGCAGCTCACCAAACACTACAAAGCAGTCTATGACCTGAATGAAGATCAGGTGAAGAGGCTCAAAGAGGAGATGGAGCTGGACTGGATGGACGAAGAAGGCTTTTGATCTGTCCATTCTGGTTAGGCTTGCTTGAGATGAGGCAGACTGAAGGTAGCGAGTCCCTATGTGAACCGCAATGGAGTATCTGCCATCTTTTTTTTATTCGTAATCCTGGCAAGTAATATGAATTAATCTAATTTCTACCAAAAGTATTATAACTATATGTGATATCTCCAAGCGCATATCTGCCTACAAGTTAAGCCTTTAAGGAGATCCAAGATATGAGAAAGGCAATTCTTGCCCTGCTGGTGCTGGCCTCGATCCTCTGCTTGGGATTGATTCCCGCAATGTGTGCTGAGAAGACGATTACCGATATGGAAGGCCGGACGGTGACCATATCCGAGCCGATAGAGAGAGTAGTGACTGCAGGCTATGGCATGGCGCCTTGCGTGATGGCTGCGTTGGGTGTGGGTGACAAGATCGTGGGCACAGGAGGAGTTCTCTATGGTCAAAAAATTACTCCAGCCGCCCCGATCGGTGCCGATGAGAACACAATGACCGCCGTCATCCCTGCACTCAAGGCATTACCCGATCTGGGTTCGGCCGCAACCCTTAATATCGAAGCTACCGTGGCCCTCAAGCCTGATATCCTCATTCTGGAGAAGAGTTGTGCTGGCCAGGGAAGTGCTTCTGCTGCATACAAAGAACTCATAGATAAATTATCTCTCTTCAACAAGAGCAGTCCACTTGTGGTGATCAGGAACGCCGCTTGTTATGAAACGCCTTCTCCGGATACTGTTTATGAAGAGATAAGGATGCTGGGAGATATCTTTGACAAAGAGGAGCGGGCTCAAAAAGTCGTAAATATCCTTAAAGAGGAGATATCTCTGATCACGGAAAGGACTGGGGATATTAAACCAAATGAGATGCCTTCCGTGCTCTTTATGGGCATGATAGCTGGGACGAACTCTGGCAAAGGAGGCAAGTTGGCATTGATTCTGCCAGATTACGATTGTGCCACCCTATACCCAGAGATCAACAAAATAAAGAATGCCTATTCAGGAAAGAAAAGAGAGAGCATGTCCTCTGAGCAGCTCCTTACATTCAACCCTGATATAATCATTCTTGCATGCTCTCCTGGTGGATATGAGGTGGAGAGATTCTATAACTCAGAGGACTATAAGGCATTGCAAGGAATGAGAGCGATCAAGGAGAAGAGAGTTTTTTCTACTGGCCGGTTGGAATTTGGTCATAATATGGCAGGCCTCGAGTTCCCCATAGAGGTGCTTATCGAGGCCAAAGCTGTATATCCTGACAGGTTCAAGGATGTCAATGTTGGTGAGCAGCTCACTAAGCACTACAAAGCCATCTACGGCTTGGACGATGAGCAAGTCAAAGAGCTCAAGGAAATCATGGGTCTGGAATGGATGGACGAGCAAGGATTTTAAAATTTTTTAAAGATCCATCCTCGGAGCAGAACATGCCTCTTTCCAACCCAAGCAAATCGGAGCCACAATGGCCGGATACCTGAAAGATGCCTCGCTGCTCGAGGATATCGCCTGCGAAGAGAGCAACGAGTTCTCGATCCACGGCAAGCTGATGATCCTCTTAGCCCTCTTCGTCCTCCTGGTCCTGACATCGTCGGCAGCCGTGGTCTTCGGAGCCTACAAGATCTCTATCACCGATGTCTATGCCATAATCCTATCACATCTGTTGTACCTCTCGGAGGCTCAGAACATGGACAGTCTGAAGGACATCATCGTCTGGGACCTGCGCCTCCCAAGGGTGCTGCTGGCCATAACCGTTGGCTTCGCTCTCGCTGCAGCAGGAGCAACCTTTCAGGGGTGCTTTAGAAATCCGCTGGTCGAGCCCTATATCCTGGGGATCTCCTCGGGTGCAGCCTTCGGAGCGGCCATGGGCATAGTCTTTCACCAGTTCTTCTTCTCCATCCAGCTTTCCGCTTTCCTCTTCGGCTCCTTGGCGGTGATAATGGCCTACGGAATTGCCCGCGTGAACAAAGAGACTCCCACAGTCACCCTAATCCTTGCCGGTGTGATCCTGGGCTCCCTCTTCTCAGCAGCGGTCTCCATCCTCAAATACATCTCCAACGACAGTGCCCTTCGAGAGATCGTCTTCTGGCTTATGGGCGGCTTCTACTTCGCCAGTTGGAGCGATGTGGCATTGGTCACCCCGGTGGTGATGCTCTCTTTCCTGGCCATGTGGTCACTGGGCTGGAAGCTGAACATACTCTCAATGGGAGACGACGAGGCCAGAGGTCTCGGAGTGAACCCGGAGAAGTACAAGCTGATACTGATCGGCCTGGCCACCCTGATGACCTCGATCGCCGTGTCGACTGTGGGAATCATCGCCTGGGTGGGGCTGATGATGCCTCACGCCACCAGGATGATCTTGGGGCCGGATCACCGCTTCGTCATTCCTGCCTCNNGCAATGCTTGGTGGCTCCTATCTCTTAACTTGCGATACCATGGCCCGCACCCTGACCAGCTCCGAGATACCTGTAGGGATAATCACCTCGCTCCTGGGAGCGCCTTATCTCGTCTATCTTCTCAGGACAAGGGGCAAAT
>DAWB01000116.1:0-4200 GCA_002505805.1 Methanosaeta sp. UBA80
GCAGAGCCAGACGCCGCACCCGGATGCCGAACTCTTCAGACAGCGCCCGCATGGATCGCCCGGCGGGCAGGTTTCCCCGCACTGCTCCCTCGATCTCTCCGGCGGCAAGAAGGCGCACCAGATCCTTCCAAGGCTCCTGGCTGACGGCGCAGTCCAGATTGCAGGCGCATCCCGGATCGCCCACTAAAAGGAGATCGGCGTACTCTGCCGCCGATTCCAGTGATGCTATTAGATTGCAATCAGCATTCCAGATGCCTATGCCTATGCGAGCCCTCCGAGCCCTGGCTTTCTGCTTTAAAGATTGAATGAAGATCGAGTCCATATCAATGGATCCCGGTTACACACTCCGTCTCCAGGTTGAAGAGGACCGCCACCTCATCTCCCCGGCGCATGATCAGACTTCTCTCCTCGGTCACCCCGCCTATGACCCGGGCCACAAGGCCGCGCCTTTCAAAGACCTCCAAAACCGCAGCGGCATTCTCCGGCCTGGCCGTGACCACAAAGCCCATTCCCGGATACATCTTCAGCCAGGCGGTAATGTCCATTCCCCTGGGACGGGCAATGGCCTCTACATCCACCACCGCTCCTACCTTGCTGCTCTCAAGAAGCATGCCTAAAGTGCCCAGAAGACCAGGATTGCTGATGTCCTTTCCCGCCTGCACCAGGCCTCTTTCCCCCAGCTCCTGCATCGATCCCAGCTGATGGAGAAGGGTTCGGCGGTCCTTGAAGCTGGTGGAGTCGAAGTTTATGGCGAACCTGGGATGAGGCTCGCCGTCCAGATCTGCTGCCGCCACCACCACATCCCCGGTCTGGGCTGTGCTGCTCAGGATGAGACCGCTCTTCTTGGCCTTTCCCAATATGGCTACATCCAGGGCATTGTAGGGCGTATCAGGGTGGAGGTGGCCTCCGATGATGGGAACGCAAAATTTCTCTATGGCCTTCTTCATGCCCTGCAGGACCTTGGTGGCGACGGCATCATCTCCCACGGAGAGAACATCCACCATGGCCACAGGCCAGCCTCCCATGGCAGCGATGTCATGGACATTGACCAGGACAGAGCAGTAGCCTGACCACTCTGGATCCACCTCCATGAGCCTGGACCAGATACCATCCGCAGCCAGGAGCATGACCTCATCCCCGTCGTCGATCACCGCCGCATCCTCTCCAAAGGAGGCTATGATGCGCTCGGACTGTACAGGAAAAAATTGCATGATGCTGCCGATCTGCTTTTTGCGGGTAATTCCCACAAATCCACGCAGCTCGGATGCCAGAGACTCCAGATTCATCAGAGCAATGTTTGAGCTCTGGTCAAAAATAGATGACGCCTTGAAGAGGATGAAAGGCTCTATGGCTTTGTTTTCAATGGCACAAATTCCTCCTTCTATTCCTTAGGGATTTGCACGAGAAAAATAACACTAATAAATATTATGTAATTTCTTTGATATCGAAATTTTAAAACAGTATAAAGAATAATAATCTATTTATCTTGAATTCTAGCATTAAACGACATGCCAAGCGAGATGTTCCAGTGGAAGCAAAGGGGTTGAATGATAAGACCAATGCAGGTGTTATACAAAACTGCTATGGGTGAGACTCCTGGATGCAATGAGCACGCGTATTAAAGTGACCGGAAAAAGCTAAAAAATTAGATCCCTTCTTCTCAAGATGTACTCTGGAGGGAGCCTAAGTCGATGCATTCCTCTTTTCAGACTAGGCTTTAGATAATGTCGATGGATCTCGATAATGGCTGATCAGCCGGGATGACAGGCCGCAATGCCCGCTTATTCAGCCATCCTGGCTATCCCGCCCTGCACTGCTACCCTCAAAGATCCATATCTGCGGAATGGCGGTCTCAGGAAGCTCCAGGAACCATCTCTCTGGGCCCGCACCAGTGGATCATAATATTCAATATACCAGGACCCATTGCCGGATAAGCTGGCATTGACCGCCACGGCATAAGCCCTCCAGCGAAAGATCTTCACAGGGGAGAGGCCCTCCGCTGCATTCAGAGCCTCTTCGGCCTCTTTTATCTGGGAGGGCGCCGTCAGTCTGGGAAATGCCTGCCCGGATGAGGCAGTACCGTTCACCAGGTCATAACTGGAAATGAGATAACTGTCTCCTTCTTCCTGCAAAGCAGCCCAGGAGAACAGACCTGGCATAGGATAGATCGATGCATTCATGCCTGCAAACTCCTCCTCTGCCGCCATTTTCCCCTCCATCCTGATCCCTCCCACCAGCATCAAGAAGATCAGAAATACAATAAACAGATTCTTTTTCCTGTAAATGGCGGGCCGGCTATACAGCAACCCGACAAGGATCAAGATGGTAGATACCAGAACCATCGGCTCTATCTGGTAGAATAAATCCGCGGAATAGCGCATGGACTGAAAGGGGAAAAAGAGGGGAACGCCCCTGGTGGTGGCATAGTCCAGCAGCAGATGAAGGGCAACCCCGGCCCAGACCAGCCCCAGGCTGCGGTAGGAGAATTGGAGATCCAAATCATAGCGCCTCCGGAGACCCTTGAACAGGGGCATCGCAGCCAGATATAAGACCAGCAGCCCGAAAAGAGCACCGAAAAAAAAGGCTATGGGTCATCCCCCGGTGAAACATCAGCAGATAGGGCGGCAGGATGCTCCCGGCCCAGGAGAATAGGACATCCAGATCGGGAGCGATTCCGCCCAAAACCAGAGCCGCCATCCACCTCCGCTCCCATCCCAGGCTGCTTGCCAGCAGATACGGCAGAAGGGCATGAGTAAAGAAATCCATCTTACTTCTCTGACCTTTGCCGCTATTTTTCTCTTATGGCAGGAAGGAGACAGCAGGGGCAATGCCAGCCGCAGGAGATGGGGACCGTGACCGCCGCCCCACTTTTGCCGCCGAAGCTCGCACCCTGAATTGCAATCTCATGCTGTAAGATTCATGCGGCTCGTCTGTATCATATCGCTGATATTGCTCAAATTCAGTGTTCTCAGGTTGCCCGGTTCCAATGAGCTGCTCATATTGCCTAGCTGCAATTTGCTGCCCAGATTGCCCGGATCCATTGAGCGGCTCATATTGCCTAATTGCAGTTTGCTGCTCAGGTTGCCCGGCTCCAATGAGCTGCTCATATTGCCTAATTGCAGTTGGCTGCTCAGGTTGCCCGGCTGCAATTCTCCGCTCATGTCTGCTATGGAGTCCATCTCTTCCATGCGGGCCGTATCCAGTGCAACATTGACGCCGGTCTGGGGGTAGGGCATGATCACCAGGCAAGGGCCCCTGTCGCTCTCCCGGGAGAAGAATGCTATCTCAGCGCTGCTGTTGCTGAATGCCTGCAACAGAAAGGATATACGATCTCCCTCAGCCCCGGCATCCTGCAACTTCTTGGAGACATCAAAGGCGAAAACGGTATCCCCATCCGTATTGCTGCTATAGGCAGTGGCATCATTATTTTTGACGATATTCCAGGCGGGAAGAAGGTTGATCAGGAATGTGGTATAATCGGAACTCTCATTCCAGGCCGAGCCTATGGTCACCAATGTCGCCATAACCGGATCGCTTCCCTTCCTGATTGACTCCGCCTTGAGCAGCAACACCGCCATATCATCCTGGCTCAGGTTGATATCAGAGATATCGAATTGAATCGCCGGTACCCCGGGATAGCTGATCTCGCGGGTCAGGTTGTCCAAGGTCTGGTTGTTTTCCACCACATCGATGCTGCAGAGCAGGAAATCGCTCTGGTTGAAAACAGATAGACTGTTCTCCCCCATATTGATGTAAACATCCTCTGAGGCAGGAATAACAGTAAGATTGCCCTCCGCCTGGCCGGCAAGAACTGCTGCCAGTAGCAAGAGCACCATCCCCCTTATTGGCCTATGCATAATCAATCTCCCTCTTTTGCACTTGACCCTAGGTTATTAATGGATTCATATTTAAAATATATGTTTTTACATGAAGTCCGCCAGACCGGTCTGTCTGGCTTTGTCGTTCTTGAAAAGGGAGTCTATCTCCATCTTTAATAGCTGCAGCCTCTGTTTGGTATAGCTGCTCACCCCATACTCCTCAGCCACCTTTATGGAGACGTCCAGATACTTTCGCACGCTTCCCTCGTGAACCGTGAGAATTATCCTGCCCCCACATCTGGGACAGGTCTCTTTCAGGGGAGGGCGACGGTATTTGGCACCGCACTTGACGCAGCGGACCTTCTGCTTGGAGAAGGCATGC
>DAWB01000116.1:4215-5088 GCA_002505805.1 Methanosaeta sp. UBA80
GTCTCCAGGGTCTTGTAGGCGCTGTTCTTGGGGCCGGCGGCGATATCCTCTGTGTTATGGCTGAAGCGAAATCCGGTGTACTGAGAATCACTGCCCAGCCTCTGGGAGACCAGATCGAATTTGGCCTCCAGCTCCTTGGGGCTGGCATTCTTCAGGCTGGCCTCATAGAACTCCAGAGGATAGACCGGGGTTAAATCCAGATTGTGGGCCTCCTTGTCCACCTCCATGGGGTTTAGAACTGTGGTCATGACCAGGCAGGCATCCATCTTCCCTCCCCTCTTCTGGGGCAGGTAGGACATGGAGAAGTTCAGCAGGGCATCCATGAGCAGCATCACGCAATCCTCGTCCCCGTCGCAGTTGCGACGCTTGGCGGCATGAAAGAAGGGATGGCCGAATCCGGCGGAGGCGGGGCTGTAGCCTATTAGCCGGCAGAGTACTCCCGCCGAGGTATGGGGGGCCAGGCCCACCATGAGGGTGCCTATGAGGTCTTTCGGGCTTTCCGCCCGGTAGAAGGGCTCCAGCCCGTAGAACTTGACCAGAAGATCATCCACGAACTGGGCCGTCTTGAGCAGATATGCTCCGGCATCATGAGAGAGGATGATATCCTGCACCCGCAGCTCGCAGACCTGGGCGGGATCGATGAGAGGCAGGCCGTTCATATCCAGCTCGTATCCTAACTCCCCGAGCCTCTCCGGGCTCGNNGAAATGGGTGAGGGGCAGATCGGTAAGATCGTAACGCACTGTGCCGTCCTTGAATATGTTGATGCCGTGCTTGGCCCGCAGTATTCCCTTCTCCAATGGCTCGGGGGTCTTATCCCGGGAGGAGAGGCCCAGAACGCCTTTAAGGCTCTCCGGCTCGCGCTCTTCCAGCCC
>DAWB01000110.1:0-5040 GCA_002505805.1 Methanosaeta sp. UBA80
GCGGGTGCAGCACGGCTTCGGCCATGATCACTTCTCAGACCGGGCCAGGATAATGATCTGGCAGAATTCCTCCTTTAATCATCTTCCCAGGCACGTCAGGTCCCTGGATGTGGGTTACTTCACCGAGAAAGGCAAGCTGGTCTCGGCAGGGCAGGCCAGGGAATACTTCCTGCTCATGGAGAAGATCGAGGGCAAGGAGTACTTCTTCGACCTGGAGAGGGTCAAAGAGAATGGCGCAACCGATCTGGACTATGATCGGGTGCAGGCCCTCTCCAATTATCTGGCGGAGATTCATGCTACAAAGAATGACTGCCCGCCCCTTTATCTGCGCAAGATCCGGGAGACGGTGGGAGATGGCGAGTGCATCTTCGGCATACTGGACGACTATCCGGACAGCCCCAGCTTTCTGGAAGAAAATGAACTGGCGGAGATTGAGAAGATATGCGTGGATTGGCGCTGGCTGCTGAGGGGCAAAGCCCACCGCCTCTGCCAGGNNCACGGCGACTTCCACCCCTGGAACATCATGTTCCGGGAGGGGACGGACTATACCGTCCTGGACCGCAGCCGCGGCGAGTGGGGGGAGGCGGCAGACGATATCACTGCCCTGGCCATGAACTACATCTTCTATTCCGTTCAGAAGAGCCTGCGCCTGACCGGGGACCTCAAGGACCTCTTTGAGCTGTTCTTTGAGAGCTACTTGGAGAAGACTGGAGACGAGGAGCTATTGGAGGTCATAGCACCATTCTTTGCCTTCCGGGCGGTGGTGGTGGCCAGTCCCACCTGGTATCCCCTTCTCTCCGATGATGTGCGAAGAGCCCTCTTCAATTTCCTGGAGAATGTTCTGGCCGCCAAGAAATTCAATTACAGGGATGTGAACAGCTACCTGGCCTGACGGCCCGGCCTATATGAAGACTTACGCCTTTGAGCTATCCGGGGAGCACGAGAGCCTTCCCCGATGTGAGGCCCTGGCTCTGGTGGAGGTCTTCTCCACCCGTTTTTCCGAGATCGAATTTCTAGAGCAGTGCCTGATTGTAGAGGCAGAAGGCCTGGATGTAAAGACATTGGGGCGGCGGCTGGCCATGACTCACCGCATCATAGAGGTTCTGGCAGTCTGCCCGGCGGATCTAGAGGCTCTGGCGGAGGCAACAAGCTGTCTTAAACTGCCCCCTAAAAAATATCTCATCCGGGCCCGCAGGATCAGGGATGCTGCACCGCCGGCGGATGCCGTGGAGCGTGAGGTGGGCCGGATTCTTTTCCAGAGGGGCTACCGGGCTGATCTATCCCATCCGGAGCAGCTCTTGCGGGCGATCATCACCTCGGGCAGAATCGTTCTGGGAGTTGAGGTGGCCCGGACAGACAGAAGCTCTTTTGAGATGCGCCGGCCCCACCTCAAGCCCTTCTTTCATCCCGGTGTGCTCATGCCCCGCATGGCTCGGGCTCTGGTCAATCTGACCCAGGTTCGGGCCGGTGAGGTTCTGCTAGATCCCTTTGCCGGGACCTGCGGCATATTGATTGAGGCCTGCCTCATAGGGGTGAATGGGGTGGGAATCGAGGTGCAGCCCCGGCTGGTGAATGGTGCCTTATGTAACCTGCAGGACCTGGATTGTGGCCTGCTCTTGGGAGACGCCAAGCGCCTGCCGCTACATGATAGCAGCATAGATGCCGCCGTCCTGGACACGCCCTACGGCCGGTCGGCCAAGATCATGGCTGCTTCCAAGGAGCTGCTGCTGAGAGAGAGCCTGGAGGAGCTGTTTCGGGTGATCCGGCCAGGTCGACGCATGGCCATAGTGGCGGACAGATCGATTGAGAAGATGATTGAAGAAGTGGGCTTTGTGCTGCTGCAAAAGCACACAGATAGGGTGCACCGGAGCCTGACCAGGCAGATATTCATATGCGGAAGATGAGAAGCTGAATCGCCCAGGATCAGGGGGCTGGATTTATGCCCGCGGTTCAAGATGGCCGTCTTGGAAACCCAAGATGAGCATGGCAATAGAAGGAATTAAATTTCCGCAGATGGTCTACTCTTCCATGAGACNNGTGATCCTGGTCTGCCTGGCGCTTTTCTCCGGCTGCATCGAGCAGAAGGAGGATCTGGCCCAGTCAGAGGAAAAGATCCCAGACAAGGTCACACTCACCATCAATTCTCCCAGCGGAGGCAAGATTCTCCAGGGAGACAAGGAAGTCCTCTTTGAAGCCAGAGCAGAAGGCGGTGTAGGCCCCTATAGCTATCGATGGAGTTCAAATCTGGATGGAGAGCTGTCCACAATGGATTCTTTCCGCTACCGTCCCTCCGATCTGGCCAAAGGGCGGCATACGATCATTGTGGAGGCTAAGGATGCCAATGGCATATCCGGGCGGGGCAGCGTGCAGGTTAATGTGATGTAAGCTTGGATTGAATTCTAGCGTCGACGGGGTCCTTAGAGGCGGAACGAATCCTGGAGGATGGAAGGGAAGCGATAAAAGGCTTACTCCCTTACTCCCGAATCACGTCTCGATTTTTATCAATCCTCGTATTTATATCAAAAGCTTTTTAGGGATTGCCTGTGCAGTATGTCTAATGGCCGCAAAGGAAAAGAAATTGATAGCAAGGTCCGAAGTCCCAAATCTCCAGCTGGCAGGCCAGTCAGAGCCACCAATGCGTCATGAGTTTGTGGCTGAGACCTTACAGGCAATATCTGAGCTGGACCGGGGTCTGGCAAAGACCTATTCCAGCAAGAAGAAATTTTTGGATGACCTTGAGCGCCATTAGATCCTTATGACCTATAGCTATCGCAGGTCTCCGACATTCGACAGGAAATTCAAAAAGATCACCGAAAAGGACCGCGGATTAAAAGACAGGCTTATCAATAAAATCAGCCAAATTTTAGATAATCCAGAAATTGGCGACTTCAAGAGATACGATCTGAAGGGCATTCAAGGAGTTCATGTCAATCCTTTTGTGATCCTCTATCGAGTCTCCAGAGATACGGTAGACTTCGTGAACATTGATCATCATGATAAAGTATATAGAAAACTTAAAAAATAAAATATATCTTTATTAAAAATCCCCCCCCCAAAGGGATCATAGGAACCTGATCCCTTTGGGCATCTCCCCGAAGTACTTCCGGAAAGCCTCCAGCCAATTGTCTGGATCCAGTCTGCTTCCTCAATCTCTTCTTTTGCATCCTTTGCGCCGCCGCTATTCTCGACTGATTCCGTCCAGACCTCTCTTGGCACTAATTTCTCCTGGAAAAAGTCCCTTAAAAGGCTGAGCCGGCCTGCTTTGGAGAGATGAATAAGCGGAGAGGAGTTACAGACTACCTTTGGCAAAGGCCACGTCCTCCTCCAGATCCTCCACAGTGTAGTGCCGCTCGATCTTTCTCTTTCCCAGCTCTCCGAGAAACTCCCGTTTTGATATATCTGCCAGCCGCCGGGCCGGGCCCATGCCCAGAATGCCCCTCTGGTAAAGCGCCAGAGCCAATTCGAGCTTCAATACATGCTCCTGATCGCTCCGGGGAATCTTCATTGAATTGAGAATATCGCTGGGGATGACTATTGTTGTCATTGTCCGCTGTCTATTATTTCAGCAATTGCTAATGAACTTTTTGTTTTATAGGTCGAGAAGGGGTCGGTTATGATTGTGAGTTGATGGCTCGATCCGCCAATCTTTCGGTGAAAGAGGACCTATCGGGGCCGTCTGGAACAGATCGTTCTCTTTGGCAGTCATCACAAGAAGAGGGCAAGTGCCATTCCTGCCAGAGAGGAGAGGTCTGCAATAATTCCCAAAGCGTCTCTCTTCTTCAATAGATCCTGATTATCAAGCTCCTTCAGGATAGTCTCGACATCCCTCTTGCTGGCATTGAGCTGCGTTGTCTCCCGAACGGCCCGCAGCATCTTCTCTCGCATCTTCTCCAGCCTATCGATCATGGCCTGATCCTTTTCGTCCAAGGCCTCTGCCAGCTCCTTCTTGGCGAGACCCTGGGACTCGATCTCCTTTTGAAGCCGGTCGATCTGGTTCTTGAGATTGTACAGGTCCTTTCTGGCGTTGCCGGAGCTGGTGTTCAGATTCAGTATGGCAAACTCGATGTTCTGGAGATGCAGGTCGAGCAGCTCCTTCAGCTCTTTCACCAGCCGATCATCGTTCTCTCCTTGGACCAGCGAGGCCAGGAGGACGGATTTCAGAGTGTCGAAGCGCTGCTCAAGGCTGGCAGAATCCTGAGAATCAACCAGGACCCTGAGGCAGGCTTGAGCTTCTATGGGAAGCCGATTGCAGTGGCCCTTCAGGAGGGGAACGATTTCTTCCAGGTATCTGTCGGCTGCTATCCATGATTCAACCTCGTTAAGCCCTCTTGTGCTCTCATAAACGTCTCTGCCGAAGGCCTCCAGGTTCGTGCCCCTGGTGCTCTTGCAGAGATCTCCCGCCGTGGCTTCTACATCTTTGAATAGCGCTTTGATCTTTTGGTCTAATACGGGAATGCTCTTCTCAACCAAGGTGTAGTCTACCACCTTGGAGGCCAGAGGAGCTTTGGATCTCGCCTCTCTCAAGCATTCTGCGGTCTGGAGGCAGTATTTTGTGTAGGACTTGAGATCTCGCCTTCTGAGTAGGATATCGTCTACTGAATAGGCTCTGACCTCCTGCAGGGCTTTTGATAGGTTATTCACCGCCTCCAAGAGAACCTCCCTGCTCTCAGAAGCTTTTATTGCCATTTTTGCTTCAGCTAAATATTTCTGAACTTCGCATTCCTTGGGTACTTCTGTGAATAGGAGGCTATGTAAGGATTGATAGAATGGCAAACAAAATGCTGCAGGATTAGTGTACGTATATAGAGATTCTTCAGATGATTTTCTAAAAAATTCTATTGCTTCTTCCAAGTGCATTCTAAGCTTGTCGTCCGATTCAGCTGCTTTCCAGATCGATATTCTTCCCATTGAATGATATGAAGTGCATCGTACATCGCGTTCCTTGTCCTGAGCTAGTCTTCGCAAATCCGCCCAAGCTTGTTCCTTATTTGGAACTTGACTGAACGCCGATCCAAAGGCTTCAGCAGCACTCGATCGAAC
>DAWB01000110.1:5115-6665 GCA_002505805.1 Methanosaeta sp. UBA80
GACTGAATGCCGATCCGAGGGCTTGTGAAGTACTTAATCGCACGTTGCTTTCATCATCCTGGGCCAATCGATGCAGATCCATCCAGGCTTGGTTCTTATTTGGAATTTGATTGAATACTGATCCGATAGCTCCTGCAGCCTTCGACCGCACGACGCAATTTTCATCTTTAGACAGTCTGTGCAGGTCTGCCCAAGCTTTGTCCCTGTGGGGAACTTGACCAAAAACTGATCGCAAAGAACTTGCAGCACTCGATCGCACATTGCTTTTTTCATCCTTAGAAAGTCTGTGCAGATCTGCCCAGGCTTGGTCCTTATCTGGAGCTTGACTGAAAACTGACCGCAGAGCACTTGCAGCACTCGATCGCACATTGCTTTTTTCATCCTGAGAGAGTCTGTGAAGATCCGCCCAGGCTTGGTCCTTGTCTGGAACTCGATCGAAAACCGATCTAAGAGCATCTGTAGCGATTAACCGCACATCGCTTTTTTCATCCTGAGAAAGTCTATGCAGATCCGCCCAAGCTTGGTCCTTGTCTGGAACTTGGCTGAAAACCCATCTGAGAGCATCTGCAGCGATCGATCGAACATCGCATTCCGCATCATAAGAAAGTCTGTGCAGAATCCGCCAGGCTTTACCCTTGTCAGGAACTTGATCAAAAATCGATCCCAGAGCCTCTATTACGCCCCATCGAACATCGCTTTTTTCATCCCTAGAAAGTCTGTGCAGGTCCTCCCAGGCTTGGTCCTTGTCTGAGACTTGACCGAAAACCGATTTCATAGCACGTGCAGCATTCCATCGCACACTGCTATTTTCATCCTGAGCCAATCGATTCAGGTCCGCCCAAGCTTGTTTTTTATCAGGAATGTGATCAAAGACAGATTTCAGAGCATGGGCAGCACTTAATCGCACGTTGCTTTCTTCATCCTGAGCCAGTCGGTGCAGATCTGTCCAGGCTTGGTCCTTGTTTGGAACTTGACCGAAAACCGACCTTATAGCACGTGCTGCACTCCATCGTACGTCGCTTTGATCATCCTGAGAGAGTCCATGCAGATCCTCCCAAGCAGTTTTTTTATCATCTAAGCGACCAAATCCCTCTGCAAGAAGCTCCGCTGCCTTTTTCTTTTGATAGGCATCTGAAGAAGATGCCATCTCATGGATCTCTGCAAAGGACTCCAAAGACGAGCACCGCAAAGGGATAGCCAAAAGAGCTTATAAGTGTTTGTTTGGGCAATTCACATCTGGGCCAGTTTGCAGCTTTGCCAGGAAGCATGTGGAGACTACTCTAGGGCGCATTTGGTATTGGCCATCGGCATCCAAAACAGCTAACATACAGCGAAAAAAGACAAGGGAAAAATGATCCAAGGGATCAGAGGAACCTGATCCCTTTGNNCCTTTGGGCATCTCCCCGAAGTACCTCCGGAAGGCCTCCGGCCAGTTGGCCGGGTCCAGGCCCTTCTGGCTGAGGAAGGCCGAGGCCCACCTCTCCAGGCCCACGCCGCTGCATCCAGACCACAGGGCTTCGCCCGACTGGGCCTTCACTGTGAAGCCCTTG
>DAWB01000029.1 GCA_002505805.1 Methanosaeta sp. UBA80
TTAGATATTTGACGAGACACTAGATAGTTATCAATAATATTGGATTCGCCGGAGCGAGCCCAGCCCCGGCCCTCGGGCGGCGGCATAAGCTTATTCTCCCAAGACGGAATGCAAGGAAATGAAGATGCTCGATTACATCATAATCATCGAAAAAGGCGATGGTAACAACTCTGCCTACTGCCCGGACCTGCCGGGTGTGGCAGCCGCAGCCGAAACTGAGGACGAAACGATAGATCTGATAAGAGATGCCATAGAATTACACCTGGAAGGCTTGAAAGATGAGAATTCGGGACTCTGCAATCAGAACTCACGACCATAATATCCTAATAGTAATAGTAATGATTATTTCTATACTATAAAGAACGATCGAAGGTGACTGCTCGATGTTTGCTAAAATGGCAGAGAGTTCTGGAAAGGTTGTGGGGTACAAGGTAATTGGAGTAATTAAGGCAGAAGACTTCGAAAAGCTGGCCCCTGAAGTAGAGTCGCTGATTAAAGAAGAGGGAGCCATTCGCATTCTGTTCGATATGAGCGCATATGAGAGCGAGGAAGCGAAGGCTTGGCTTAAAGATCTCAAATTCGGGCAGAAATTCCATCGCCAGATAGAGAAAATGGCTATTGTTGGTGATAAGGCTTGGGAGAAATTGATAGCATATCTGGCCAAACCATTCTATGCACGTGACTCTAAATATTTCCATACAGGAGAGGCTGAAAAGGCATGGGCGTGGCTGCGCGAATGACTATGCCGGTTGGAATAAAGGCAAACTGCCCTAGGAATTATACCATGTCACTAAAATCGACAACTTAAAGCGAAATGAATCCAGGATTGTGCATATTCAGCTTCAAATAGAAAAGTATAATACCTGAAAGAGGTAAGTAAATCCCATGAATTTTAATCACGAATGCAGATTGAACGCAAAAATTATATTCCCTTTTCTTTTATCTGACCTGAAACTTCATACAAGGATATTAGCGAAACTGATTCGGATGAACGGGATTTTAGAACTTGCAGAAGATAATGGAGTGTCAATATGAGTGAAGAAGAAAACAAGAGCCAAAAGATGGATCTTCTTATTCCCAATCAGCAGCACACTTATGGAAATTCTTGTCCAGAGAACCGCTGGAGTGATCCTACTCGCTATATCATGGGTGTGTTCCTCATATTGGCGGCGTTAGCAGTGGTGTACATTGGGCGGTCGTCATTGGCTCTGGTGGTTTGTGCTGCTCTTCTAGCCCTCCTGGTCGATCCGGTTATCCGGATTTTAAATGGACGTCTTCATCTCAATAGGACCTTAGCCGTTTTGATAACCTATCTGTTTGTTGTGGCCGCTCTGCTCATCATTCCTCTCCTCCTCATCCAGCCGCTGGTGGATGCCATCAATTTTGTTGTAAGCATTGACCCCAATATAGTCGTGCATAAGCTTATTCTGGCCACACAGTCGATCTCAATGGCACTGCAGGATCACAAATGGCTAGCATCCGCATTCAGTCCGGCACTGGATACCGTATCCAAGGCTCTCAATGCATCTATATCCGGAACACCAGTACCTGCTCCTCCCGTGCAGATGTCAGTTGCCGAGCTGAGCAGTCGTGTGGGAAAGGCACTGGGAGCTTTAGCTGGATATCTAGGGCCGACTTTTTCCGGTCTGGCTTCCGTACTGTTCACCCTGCTAATGTCCCTGCAAATGACCCTTTCCGCCGCTGAAATGAAGAATTGGTTTTCTGGTTTAATACCACCGGGACATGGCCCTGAGCTCTCCCTGCTCTTTAAAAATATCCATAGGACCTGGACGGCGTTCCTGCGCGGCCAAATAAATCTCATGGTGATTGTGGGCCTGATCACATGGGTAGGAGGCTTCGTTCTGGGATTGCCTCAAGCATTTTTCCTGGGGATAGTTGCCGGATTCATGGAGCTTATCCCCAATGTCGGGCCCGTCTTGGCTGCTGTTCCTGCTGTCTTAATCGCCCTGTTCTTCGGTTCGACCCATATGCAGGTCGGCCACCTGATCTTTGCGGTGATAATAATCGTCTTCTATACGCTGGTCCAGACCGTGGAAAATCAAATACTTGTGCCGAGGATCATGGGCGGTGCCGTGGACCTGCCACCACTGGTGGTTTTAATAGGGGTTATCGTCGCCACTGGCACATTCGGAATATTGGGTGCCCTCCTGGCTACGCCGGTAATAGCTACAGGGAAATTGATATTCCGGTATATTTATGGAAAGATCATGGAAGATGCTCTGGCCGGAGCGCCTGCATCTCCCCCGCCACCGGCTCATTAGGATTTGCCTGTATCTCAAGCAGAAACGAATACAATAACTTGATCAAAAATTTACAAGGAGGGTAAAATCATGGAAATACAGAGAAAAGCTAATGGGAATATCATTCCCTGGTGGTTGGTATTGCTGGAGGGGCTGGCCTCGCTCATAATCGGCATCTACTTGATTGCCTCTCCTATTGCGACTACTATTATCCTGGTCCGACTTCTGGGATGGTACTGGCTGTTTCTGGGCATTACTACCATAGCAACCATTTTCATGGATAAAACCAACTGGATCTGGCGGGCGATCAGCGGTATGCTGGGAATACTAGCGGGCCTGGCCGTCATTGGCCATCCATTCTTGAGTGCTTTGCTTGTCCCAGAGATTTTCGTCATCATAGTTGGAGTTCTGGTGGTCTGCTTTGGCTTTATCCGCCTCTTCTGGGCGCTGAAGGAGGGATGGGGTGCAGCCATCATGGGTGCCGTAAATATCTTACTCGGAGCGTTGATTCTCGGAAATCCGCTGCTAGGCATAATCAGTTTGGTGTATATCGCGGCAATTTTGGGCATCGCGGGAGGGATTGCTGCAATTTACATGGCAATAAAAATGCGGAAATAATGAAATCACTTGACTAAATGGGACAGGATTTCTGCAAAGCTGGGGCCCGAGTTACAGGATGAAAAACAAGGTAGCAATGTTGTCTCTTGAATAGTTGCACCAATCAAACCTACATTCCT
>DAWB01000227.1 GCA_002505805.1 Methanosaeta sp. UBA80
AATCCTTACTCCGGGATGTCGGTTGTAGCATAAGAATTTAGACGTAGTTATCTATAACGATATTAATGCACTGAGGAGCTTATCACTCTAGATTTTTTCATTTAACTATATAGAAGTCTCCATAAAAAATAAACGTTATCAACAAGGCCAATAATATAGCCCATCCCGCAATAGCCAAGATGGTAACTCTCCTGGCCTTCTTGGCATCCCACCAACTCCTGGGCTCGATTCCCTGAGCGATGAAGGTGGCTACTCCCGCCAGATTCACTGAGAATATATTTGCCAGAAATAGGAGCAGAGCACCCATGGCCAGGGTGTAGTAGCCCGCCCCTAAGAGCAATCCGAAAACAACTAAAGGAGGCATTAGGGCAACTGCCACTGCCACACCAATCAGCACTGATGGCGCTGATGAGGTAAAAGAGAGAGCTCCTGCTGCACCGGAAGCCAATGCCAAAACAATGTCCATCAGCCCGACACTGGTTCGGGATGATATCTCCCGCAAGGATGGATCCACAGGCAAGAAGATGCCCATAATCAGGGATAAAAAGACGGCAATGGAGATTCCAATGACTATGGTCTTGAGCGAACTCTTGGCCATGGCCAGGTCTCCCAGGGTTGTGGCCAGAGAGAGGGAGACATTTGGGGTCAGCATGGGAGCTATAACCATGGCCCCGATAATGACTGCGACATTGTTGTTGAGAACACCAATTGCTGCCACAATTGAAGAGAGGATTATCATTGAGACATAGATATAGGTGGTCTTGGCCCCTTCCACCAGATCATTGTGCAGCTCTTCCCGGCTCACGCTCTCCTTGGGTCCGTTCTTTTTTCCCATGGATGGCTCTGAATAGGGCTTTTTCTCTTCAAAGATGGCTGGAAAAGTGGCCTCCAGGGCAAAGATATTAAGTCTGAAACCCTCTTCATCCTGGAATGTCTCCTCTATCAGGTCGATGATGCCCTGGCTCTCTTCAGCCGTTACAAGCATTCTTACCAGGATCTTGTCTGTGGAAAAACGGGTCTTCCACTGGCCATGTACCGGGATCCTCCAAAAGCCCATGGAAGGCTGGATGATGATATCAATTACCTCTTTTCCGCTTCCTATCAGCTCTTCCAGTGCTTGCTGCTTATTTTTGGGCAGGCTGATCTCTATCAAACGGGAGGCCATAGTCTCTTCTCTCTTTCAAGGCTAATTTGCTAAAGAAATCCTTGAGCATATTTTCATTTCAGGATTTTATAGTTCTCTTTCATGGAGATCAATGGTCGGTCGTCTCTTATAAATTCATCAACATAGGCTGAGGTGCCAATTCCCGAGTCGAAGGCATCACCCCCCTGGTAGTCATGCCAGAAACTGCCCAGGGAGCTCCAGGATATTATTCCTCGGTATAGATAGTTGAATTCTTTATCCGAGCTCCATTGATTTGATGAATTGTACGAATATGCATTTATAGTGTTAAGATTAAAATTGTTTAAATAAATTATATTTTTATCCGATCCATCCAGATATATTCCGAATTCATTTTGACTGATATTATTCTCTAAAATAGTATTATTATTTGACTGATCCATGCTGATCCCATCGAGGTTTCCATTAGCTGTATTCATGGAAAATGTATTATTGGACGACCGATCCAGGATAAATCCGAATATGGGATTATAGCTTGCATTATTTCCTGTTATCTGGTTAAATTTCGAATTTCGGACCCAAATACCGGCGTTTACATTTGCAAAAGCAGTATTTCCCTCAATCAGGCCATTTTCTGTGTTATTGAACAATAAGCCCACCCAGGAATTCCCATAAGCCGTATTGTTTTTGATGGTGTTGCCCTTGGAATTGCCAGAAAAAATCCCGGCAAAGGAGTTACTGGCTGCATAATTATCCATGAGTGTATTATTTCTGGAGGATTGAAGCGCAATCCCCACATCATTGCCCCAGGCTTGATTTAATTTAATTTCATTATAAGATGAATTCTTTAAAAATAACCCATATGAATTATTATTTAAAATATTACCACGAACAATGTTCTTGCTTGACAGCACCTTGATTCCGGCATCCTCTGAGGCGCTGCCAGAATTGATGACTGAGAAGCCCTCCAGCCAGATGCCATCCGCAATCAGAGTTATGGCATCCCTTCTTCCATTCGCATTTACTATCGGCAGTCCGTTCCCGGTGTCGACTCCTCTGAGGATCAATCTCTTTGTAACATTTATTCTTTCGGAATATATCCCGCTCTTGACTATGATCCTGTCCCCGTCCATGGCCTTATTGATGGCGCTTTGAATTGAATAATCATCAGATTTCTCTGAGACTATGTATGTTGCAGAATTTGCTGTAGAGGCAATAATCAGAACTCCCAGGATCAGGAAGCAAGCTGGAAATGATCCTCTAGATCTCGATTTACTGATCAATTCCTTTGAGCCCTTGAGAATTATTTTATTTACAATCGCCATAAGCAACAGCATCTCTTCCAGATGATCATAAAACTTATAAGTATTGCGGCTGATGGTTTTTTATATGGTCGATGTAGCCTCGAAGAATCCCTCCATCCCTGCAGAATTGATTGGTGAGAGTTCCAAAACCGAGCCTGCGTCAGTAGTGGAATATTTCTCTGTAGAATATCTTGAGAGGGCTCTGGGCTCAAATTTATGGGAGATTCTGACAACCGGCATTTCTATATTGATAATCTTGATTGCGACCATCATCATTGCCAGAATGGCCGATAGATTGCTAAAAAAGCATATTCCTCACATCTTTGAGGCCAGCAAGATGGATAAGGAGTTCGATCAGACCTCCCATGCCCTTACCCGCAGGCTCATTGTAGCCGCCATATACATAATTGGAATTTTAATGATCGTATTGCAGATTCCGGCCCTCAACCGGGTAGCCGTTGCCATGCTGGCCGGTGCAGGTGTGGCAGGCATTGCCATTGGTTTTGCGGCTCAGGATTCTCTATCTAACATTATTTCAGGCATATTATTAGCCGTTTTCAAACCGATTCGTATCGGCGATTATGTTGATTTCAAGGGAGAATATGGGCATATTGAGGATTTAACTTTAAGACACACCATAATATGCACCTGGGATCTGAGGAGAATAATTGTGCCAAATAGCCAGATCAGCGGCGATTATATTGTCAACTGGAGCATCGGAAGTCCAGAGGCCATCTGGCCGGTCGATTTCGGAATAGCATATACATCTGATATCGACAAAGCCAGAAACATAATAATTGAAGAGACAAAGCGGCATCCACAGGTTATGAAGGATGAGGAGATCAATGTAAGACTCACGGAGCTGGGGGACTTTGCCGTAAATCTCAGGCTGACATTCCATGTTGCAAGCCGGGGAGATGCCTTTGATACCGGATGCGATATAAGGGAAGCAGTCAAGAAGAGATTCGATGAAGAGGGAATAGAGATACCCTATCCTTACCAGAATATAGTACTTCAGAGGGATGCTGCATAGCATCCTTCTGACTAAATCCCGGAGATAAACTAAATGCCTTATCAAAAATGGACATATCAATGATAAGATAAATTAATAAGGAGGATAAGGCTAATGAATATGGCGATGGATTGATCATGGCTCGAAGTTGGTTTATTCCTCTGTTTTTGGCTGTCTCTATAGTATCATTATGGCTTTTTACCTTCTTATTTCAAAGCACTTACCTGACACGCGGAATCATTACATTAATTTTAGTATTAATAATTTATATAATTTTTAGGTTGCTCTTGGAAGATAAATTTATCCGCAAAGTCTCTTCATCTGATAAGAGATATTATCTCTCCAAGACCTCTTATTTCCTTTATTTATTATTTAATTTTGTAGCCGTATGGATTATATGGGTTGAGGATATCAGGACGCTTTTGCTGGGCTTCGGCTTGGTAGCCGCAGCATTCACCATCTCCATTCAGGATGTGGCAAAGAATTTTGTTGGCGGCCTGGCAATCTTCTTCAATAATATCTATCGAGTCGGGGACAGGATAGAGATCGGCTCAAAGAAAGGAGATGTTATTGATATCAATCTGCTCTACACCTCGGTTATGGAGATGAGAGAGTGGCTATCATCCGATCAGCATACAGGCAGGATATCCTTTCTGCCCAACTCTCTGGTGCTGAGTAATGCCGTGAATAATTATACCAAGGATTTCAATTTTGTATGGGATGAGATAGCTCTCCCTATAACTTACCAGAGCAACTGGAGGAAAGCTCAAACTCTGATTTTGCAGGTCGTGGCCCAAGAGACCCATATGATGAAAGATATTGCAGAGGAAGAAGTATCTCAAATGGAAAAGAAATACTACATAACCAAGGGCTCCACAGACCCGGAGGTTTTCGTCAGACTCACAGACAACTGGATCGAGCTGACAGCCAGATACGTAACTCCAGCAAGGCAGAGAAGAATGACTAGAAACAGAATAAGCCGAAGGATTCTTGAGGAAATCGAAAAATCAGAAGAGATCAAGATAGCGTCTCAAACCATCGATATAGTGGGGCTTCCACCGATCAGATTGGAAAAAGATAATGATAAAAATTAATACTTAAAATTTAAATAATAAAAATGTTAATGACATTTCAATTTTGCAAGCCATTAAGATGAATAGCCTCTATCTAAAATAGTTCATTATTAACGCTGTTTTTTAAGGGGAAAATTAGAAGTAAAATGCCCATAAACAAGATGGTGATATGACTGAAAGATGGAATGATTGCTGGGATGCAGCACCGGAAATTTATATGCTGCTCAAGGAGAGCAAGACTCTGGAAAGCTCCCGCAATAAGGTGGCAAGATATATCGAAGCCAGAGAATGGACCTATTCTTGTGATCTGGGCGAGATTGAGAACTGGGATTATGTTCTCTTTAAAGAGGTA
This sequence comes from Methanosaeta sp. UBA80, assembly GCA_002505805.1. Classification (GTDB taxonomy): domain Archaea; phylum Halobacteriota; class Methanosarcinia; order Methanotrichales; family Methanotrichaceae; genus Methanothrix. Next base: position 4,865 of record DAWB01000227.1, read on the forward strand.
ATTCGCACATTAAAGAATTTGATCTCTCCCAGGAATGAGCGAATTGCCGGCACATCCGCCCTGGAACATATTTGGCAGGCGGCAATAAATGGAGATTCTGATGTCAGCGACGACTTCATTGCCGAGTTTATCCATTTCTTTAAGGCTCTGAAGATGAAGGCGGATGTCTATCCCTCCAGGCTGATGGAGGGGATAGAGATACCAAATTTCGATCAATATGAGGGGAGGGCAGCCGGCAGGATGCGCTCCGACTATCTGGATCGCATGGCAGAGCGCATGGACCGGTACTTAAAAAGACACAACTCCGGGCTTGATCCCTGGATAGCCGCCAAGAGAGACGAAAACAGAAGGAGAATACTGGATTACTTGGGCTCGAGCAAGGATGATTGGGAGGACTGGCACTGGCAATTCAGAAACGTCTTCAAAGATCTGCGGGGACTGGAGAGCATTGAAAGCTTGATCCAATTGGAGACGCGCCATAAAGAAGCCATAAAGCTGGCCCTGGAAAACCATGTGCCATTCGGAGTGACTCCCTATTATCTGCATCTGATGGATATTGAGCCCTCCGATCAGGACTATGCCGTTCGCAGGCAGGTCTTCCCCCCTCTGAGCTATGTGCAGAATATGATTGCCCACAGGAAGGACAAGAAGTGGGCTTTCGATTTTATGAAGGAGGCAGATACCTCTCCAGTAGACCTGATCACCCGGCGCTATCCCAGGGTGGCCATAATCAAGCCCTATGAATCCTGCCCCCAGATCTGCGTCTACTGCCAGCGCAATTGGGAGATCTCCTCACCCCTCATGGCCTCGGCACTGGCTTCCAGGGAGAAGATCGATGCTGCTTTGCAGTGGTTCTCGGAGCACGAGGGGATGATGGATGTTCTGCTCACAGGCGGCGATCCGCTGGTGATGGATGATTCCATGATAGAAGGAATCCTGAGCCGACTGTCCGAGATCCCCCATATCAAGAGCATCAGAGTCGCTACCAGGACCCCGGCTACAGTGCCTCAGAGGATCACCCCAGAGCTGTGCGAGGCCATGGCTCAGTATCAGGAACTGGGAAGGAGGAACCTGTGCCTGGTCACTCACTTTATGCATCCTTATGAGGTGACGCCGGAGACAGTTGCAGCCATAAAGAGGATAAAAGCCACCGGCATTGAGGTCTACAATCAGCAGGTCTTCACCTTTGCCAATAGCAGAAAGTTCGAGACATCAGCTCTTCGAGTCGTCCTCAAGCAGATTGGAGTCGACCCATATTATACCTTTAACATGAAAGGCAAGACGGAGATGGAAGAATACTCTGTCCCCATAGCCAGAATACTGCAGGAGAGAAAGGAGGAGGCCCGGCTGCTTCCAGGGATATTTCGAACCGATGAGCCGGTCTTCAATGTTCCGGGACTGGGAAAGGACCATCTGCGGGCCTGGCAAAACCACGAGCTGATAGCCATTACCCCGGAGGGCAGGCGAATGTACTCATTCCTTCCCTGGGAGAAGAATATCGCCCAGGTAAAGCCTTATATTTACACCGACGTCTCTATCTACAGGTATCTGAAACGGCTGAAGGATAGGGGAGAGGATCCGGAGGACTACAGAAGCATATGGTATTATTATTAAGCAAGGTCTCCTCAGCATTACCATACCGACCCGCCTCCCATGGCTCAGGATATGCTGAGGACTCCAGATCCAGCCGACAATAACAGCTTCAGCTCATCAGCATCCAACTAGCCTTTACATGCCTTCCAATGTATCCTGAGCAATGAGTCCGGGTGAACTCATCGGGCAGATCATGGTGCAGAGCAATAGAGGTCTCTGGCCACCTGGACCAGGCCTTCGCCCTTGACCTCTCCCCCATAGTCCGGCAGGATGACAATATTTTTGTTAGAATAATTTTGATATAGATCGTCTATATACGAACTCTGCGAGACCTTTTTCTCCTGGCAGAAGCGGCAGTCGCAATCGGGGATGACATGATTGATGATAATGGAAGCGACAGATACGCCATGCGACTGCACTGTCTCTATAAGCCGTCGGCTCTCTTCCACGGCAGCCTTCTCCGGGATGGTGACCACGGTGATGGCCGCGATATTGGGATCGAGCAGAGCTTCTCTCATAGTCTCCGCCTTCTGGCGCATAGTCCTTACCTCCTGAAGGATGCGATCGCCGAAGCCGGGCTCAAGAAGGTCGAGCACACCCATCCAGCGGCTCCTCATTCCCAAAACCCTGGTGATGAACCCTGTAGTGATGGAGGGAAGCTGCAATAGCGGCAGGACCATGGCGGTGGGCGCTGAATCTATGACCACATAGTCATATCCCTTCTCCACATAGATGTCGTTTAATTTGTCCATGAATATCAGCTCTGAGACCCCGGGCAAGCTCCCGAAATCATCCGGCCTCACCTCTACCTCAAACAGGCCGAAGAGAGCGGAGAGAATGCTCTTATACCGACGATAAAAACCACTTGCTTCCTGGCCCAGATCAGGCTCATAAGCATAGAGATGCTCTCTGATCTTCTTTGGGCGGCTTCCCAGATCGATATCGAATATGTCCGACAGCGAATGCGCCGGGTCCATGGAGAAGACCAACGTCTCCTTTCCCTGATCCGCCATCCAGATGCCGGATGCGGCAGAGCAGACGCTCTTTCCCACGCCTCCTTTGCCTGCCATATAAATCAATTTCATAAGCGTAGAATCCTGCTGAATGGGTTTAATGGTTTTCGCCGCTTTAAACAAAAGGTTTTTCTACTTACAAATCATTTTATTGGACTTAATTATAAAAGGGGGCGAAAGGTTTGAGAGAGCAAATAGTACTGATCAGCCTGCTTATTTTATGGGCTTCCATCGCGCAGGCTGCCGCTGGCGCGCATGAGACCAGCCTGGACATCATAGGAAGCAAGGCCAACAACACCAGCATCATAGTGCCGGAGGGAACAGCGATAGGAGTAGACATTGTGGGCAGCACAGTGAGCAATATCAAGATCGCCTATCCAGATCAGAGGAAAAAGCTTGGTTGCAGAGAGGAGAAGAGAGATTGCGGTCCCTGCGGTGAAGAAAAGCTTTATAAAACGCCCTGGGACGATTTTACCAGGCCGTTATGCTACCCCTGGAGTTCTTATATCCCCACCAGATACAACCGTGCGTTCATACGAGATGGTTCTGACTGCAAGAGCAGCCTGGTCGAACCACTCCCTCTGGGAAGAGGGAGATCCTATTCTTAGGATAGCATATCTTTCTATTTAATTTTTATTAATTATTCTTTAGAAACAGATAGCTTCTACCCGAAAGATTTTTCTACTTTCAGTTTATATAAAAACTTGGTTGAAGATTAGTTGGAATCATTCCATTCGAGCATACAGTTCAATGGAGGGGATGTAAGTTGAAGCTGTTAATCGTACTGACTTTGGCGCTGATGATCCTGGGAAGCAATGCCCAGCCATTCGGCGGACCTGGCTCTGTAATTGTGGATATTATAGGAAGTGAGGCGGACAATACCAGCATTGAGAGCTCTGCTATAGATAAGGTGGTGCTGGAGATAGTGGGAAGCGAGGCCAGCAATACGCGCATCACTCCACCGGCAAAAAAGGACCTCAAATGGCCTCATTTTATCTGCCCTGAGGCAATATGCCCTACGCCAAAATGCCCTTCAAAGGAGGATTGCGATAAGAGAGAATATAAGGGCAGATGCTACCCCTGGGATAATATGCACCTCGGTGTAGATGCCTGGTACAACACTTTCTGGTATATGGACAGCCCAAATATGCCTAAATGGCCTCAAATCTAAATTAATTTTTTTATTAGTTGATGGGCCAAAGGTGCCCAGTTGATAGGATAGCTCACAATAGCGAGAGCTCTGAAGACTGGTCCAAACGGACCACTCCCCCCCAGCTTCAACATGAGATCCTGAGACCTGAAATCAAAGCAATTAAATACTGGCAGATGGGCCTTGAAAGCAATCATGCCTGGAACATTCACCCCCGGCAAGAGCGAGCTGTTTTGGTGCGATCAATGCAATCTGCCGCTGCTCTCCCATGAATGCTCTGCCTGCAAGAGTCCCGGCCGCAAGATTGAGCTCTCTCCGCCGGGAGATATCAGGCTCTGCTCTAAGAGGGGAAAAGAGATCCTCTCAGGGATCTTTGTTGAAATCTACGGATGCTCGGATCTTTTAGAGGAGAGAATAATCCTGCTTAATAAGATCGCAGGACAGGATCGTCGCGATCAGGTGATCCTGGATGGAAGACATATCGCTACTCTGTGGTTTGATGTGCCAGCCCAGTCTTTTCGCCTGGATTTGGAGTCTTGGGGAGCGGCTCTTCTGGCCAGCCGGGCTAAAAAGGGCCAGGTCATCTGCGACGAAAAGGGGCTAAAAGGCCATATCAAAGGCAAGTGGCTGGCAGAGCAAGCGATTATCAGCGGCCCCGACCAGCTTGCCGAGGGAGACAATCTCGTCCTGAAAATGGGGAAATTTTCCGGAGTGGGCGTGGCCCGGAAGAAAAAAGACGGCATAATCTCCATTCGAATTAAAGATGTGACCAAAAGCGCTTTTGTTCTCAGCGAGAAGCAGCCTACCATCCAGGATGCGGTATCGGCCAATATCGATCATCTCAAAGCTCTGGAGAGAGCAGCCTTGAGCGAGATGAAAAGCTACCTTTCCAGAAACCGGCTCCCGGTCAATGTGTCCTTCAGCGGGGGCAAGGACAGCCTGGCCTGCCTCTGCCTGGCAGAAAAGCTCACCAGCCGTCCCGAGATCATCTTCATCAACACCGGCCTGGAGTTTCCAGAGACAGTGGAATATGTACGAGAGACTGCCAGAGCCCGCAGACTCCGGCTGAAGGAGATCGATGCAGACAGCAGCTTCTTTCAGCAGGTCAATATATTCGGCCCCCCGGCTAAAGATTACCGGTGGTGCTGCAAGACCAATAAGCTGGGACCAATGACCGATTTCCTAAAAAAAAGCTATCCCAAAGGCTGCGTGACTATCGAAGGTCGTCGGATCTATGAATCATTCAATCGCTCCAGCATAAAATCTGTGGAGAGGAATCCGTATGTACCTGGCCAGACCACCCTCGCTCCCATCAGAAATTGGCGGGCTTTAGAGGTCATGCTCTACATCTACTGGAAGGGTATAGAGCCCAATCCCCTTTACCAGGAGGATATGGAGCGCATAGGCTGCTGGCTCTGCCCTGCCGCACTGCAATCGGAGTTTCACGCTCTCAAAGCCACCCATCCCATGCTCTACCAGAGCTGGACCGCCTGGCTCTATAGCTGGGCCAGGCAAAACAGCCTTGACCGCAGATACATTGATTGGGGCTTCTGGCGCTGGAAGAGGCATCCACCCAAGATAAGAGAACTGGCAAAAGAGAAAAACATAGATCTGAGCTTGGGGGCAGCTGGAAGAGACAAGGTGGAATTGAATGTAGTTAGAGGCAGATCGCCCTGCGGCCTGGAGTATTCCATTGAGGCCAGGCTTTCTGTACCTCAAAATCATCCATTTGCCTCTGTGGTCGCCGCTCTTCCCATCCTGGGTGAGACAACGTATGCGGAAGAACTGGGTGCTGCGGTGGTGAAGGCGGATAAGGGAAGAGTCTCCGTCTTTGCCAACGGCCAGATCATGATTATAGCCGGAAAAGAGGCGGCTGAGGAGTTGCTCCAATCCGTCTGCCGGATGGTGCTGCGTGTTCAGATGTGCACGGGATGCAAGATCTGTGAGAAGAACTGCCCCAGAGGAGCCATAACTGTATCGGACACAATAGCCGTCGATGGCAATAAGTGCGACCGCTGCCAAAAATGCGCCAAAGGGTGCATCGCAGAGGAAAGGGCAGGACGGATTATGGCCCATGCTGCTCAAACAGCCAAAAGCTCCTCCATCAGAAGCAGAGAGGGATCGGTTCGCGAATTTAAGGATGACAATCGCCTTTGAATATGGCGACTGGCCTATAGCCAAGTTCATGCAGCCATTACATTTAAATAGACGGCTATGATCTGATTATAGCACTGAGGAATCAGAATGGTAACTGGAACAGTAAAATTCTTTAACAGAACCAAGAGATTTGGATTCATTGCAGGCGACGACGGAAAGGATTATTTTGTTCATGCAACTGGCCTCATGCCCGATGTCACAATCACTGAGGGCGACAAGGTCAGTTTTGAAGTAGTTGAGGGCGAGAAAGGCCCCAAGGCTGACAAAGTCACAAAGGAGTAAATTCTCCAACAAATCCTTTTTCTCTTTTCCTGGATTTTCTCTTTTCGTTCCATATTCTGAGAATAGCAATTGATCTACTCTGTGCACCGGCAGCTAGCCGGGGCTGTGACTGATAGTCCGGGCCGATCCCCACCATGATCATTGAATCGGCTTCAGCTTCTTCCTGATGATGCGCGCCCTATTATGGTCTAAGGCTCATAAGCCTTATTTGCCGATACGGCAAGGCTGAACGCAGTTTGATCTCTCATGACATGGAAATATATGTCCACATAGCCTCAGGACTATGCGAAGTGTCTTGGGATACTGTAGAGTCCCGAAACTCTT
>DAWB01000055.1:0-2284 GCA_002505805.1 Methanosaeta sp. UBA80
CCAGTTCCCGGGCCATCACCGGGGCGGGCGGCACAGCAGATCTTATGGAGATATTGGCCCCGGTTGAGTTTTCCGCTGCTGAGATCAAGGAGCTTACGGAGAAGGTGGGCGGGGTAATTGTCTGGGGCGGAGCCACAAATATTGCTCCTGCCGACGACAAGCTGATCAAAGCGGAGTATGCCCTCTCCATTGATCCCTACAGCCAGATGCTGGCCTCCNNGTGGTGATGGACATGCCGGTGGGACCGGGAACCAAGCTAACCACACCGGAGGCGGGCCGGACCCTGGCCAAGGATCTGATCGATCTGGGAGAGCGTCTGGGCATAAGGGTGGAGTGCGCCATGACCTTCGGAGGCTCGCCGGTAGGCCGGACCATTGGCCCGGCCCTGGAGGTCAAGGAAGCCCTCACAGTTTTGGAGAACAAAGGTGGACCAAACAGCCTCAAGGAGAAGAGCCTATCCCTGGCGGGAATATTGCTGGAGATGGGCGGCGTGGCCGGACGGGGAGAGGGCTACAGCGCCGCGGAAGATATCCTCACCAGCGGAAAGGCTTTGGAGAAGCTAAAGCAGATCATAGAGATCCAGGGCGGCGACCCGGCAATCAAGAGCGAGGATATAGTCACCGGCGAGAACTGCGAGGATATCCTGGCTCCGGCGGGCGGTTATGTGGTGGCCTTTTTCAATAAACGCCTGGTGGAGCTGGCCCGCATAGCGGGAGCGCCGGCGGATAAGAAGGCGGGAGTGACCATCCACAAGAAGATGGGAGAGAGGGTGAAGAAGGGCGAGCCTCTCATATCCATCTGCTCCAGTTCCGACTGGGAACTGGAGAGCGCGGTAAAGGATGCTAAGAGACAGATGCCTATTGTGGTGGAAGGGATGCTTCTGGAGAGATATCCCCGCATGACTGAGCTGTAAGAGAGGCGGATATGATCGAAGTTGCCATCACCTATCATGAGGATTTCGGAGCGCGGGGCTTTTCCGTGCTCAAGGAGAGGATCAAGCCCTCATTCGAGAAGCTGATGCAGTCAGGTCTGGTGGACGGAAGAGAGGTTCAGGTCTTCCGGCCCAAGCCTGCTCCGCTGGCCCTGGTGGAGACCTGCCATACGGCAGCACACATGATGAACATGAAGGATGATCCCTACTTGGCTGTGGCCATGCTCTCCGCCGGAAGCGTGATGATGGCGGCAGAGATGGTGGCGAGGGGCGAAGCCCGGAGGGCCTTTGCCTATACCGGAACGGCGGGCCACCATGCTTCAAGGGGCAGCTGCTGGGGATTCTGCTACTTTAATGATGTAGCCATAACCATCCGCCGTCTGAGGGAGATGGGCCTGCAGCGCTTCCTCATCGTGGATGTCGATCCCCATTTCGGGGACGGCACCCGGGACTTCTTTGGAGAAGATCCCGATGTCTTCCACATCAATATGCACAGCGGAAAGGATGAGGTTCATGATCCCGAGAAAAACAACTACGACATTGGCCTCTCCTTCGGGGCCAAAGACGAGCGATTTCTCTCCGCCCTCAAGAGCGCCCTGGATCTGGCCCGGGACTTCGATTTCCAGATGGCCTTTGTCATATTCGGCCACGACTCCCATCAGGACGACTACGGAGGTTTTGATCTCAGCTTCGAGGCCTATCCCAAAATGGCTCGCATGATCCTGGACGCGGTAGGGGATAAGGGACTGGTCTATGTCCTCAGCGGCGGCTCCTGCGTCCATGTAGCAGAGCGGGTCATACCTGATGTGATAGCCGTTCTTGCAGGGAGGAGCGGGATATGAAGATGGCCTCCAATTGCTATCCCTGCATCCTGGACCGGGCCAAGTTCGAGTGCGATATGGTCTTTTCCCAAGAGGAGGAGAAGAGGGCGGCAGTGGAAGAGCTGCTGGACTATATGGCTTGTCACAAGGGAGGTGTATCGGCACTGGTCGGCACGGAGAGGGAGAGGATAGTCAAGAGGCGCAGCAATAATCCCGATCCATATAGAAAGTTTAAGGATGAGAGCAACCAGGTAGCAAAGGATCTTCTTCCTGTGGCCGAGGAGTTCTACGAGAAGGCAGATGACAAAATCGAGGCTCTGATCCGCATTGCCGCAGCAGCAAACTCCATGGAGTTCGGGGTCAAAGGCCATGACTTTGATAATAAAACCTTTGCCGGTGTTTTCTCGGATACCCTCAACGAGAAGCTCTATGGAGACATAAAGGAGATAAAGGAGCGGCTGAAAAGCTTCAGCAATATCTTTTATCTCACCGACAACAATGGTGAGGTGGTATTTGACCTCTTTGTCATTGA
>DAWB01000055.1:2307-3456 GCA_002505805.1 Methanosaeta sp. UBA80
TCGAGGCCGTTCCTACGGGAGATGTGGTGGGAACGGCATTGGAGTTTCTCTCTGATGAGGCCCGATCCCTGCTTCTCGATCCAGGCTGGCTGATTCTATCCAAGGGCATGGGCAACTACGAGACCATCTCCGAGTATGAGGAAACTCTCGCCGGCCGGCTGATATACATCATGAGGGCAAAATGCGAGCCGGTGGCGGCAGCGGTGGGCGCTCCCAGGGGAAGCCTTGTGGCCATGTCGATATAATAGCCTTAAATCAGGTCATGAAAAATATCCGGGCTTGATTTCTCTTCCTTTATCTATAATTCATATCTATTTCTGAAGGCGCCTCGATCTCCTGCTCCTCTGCAAAGGGTGAGAGCACCGTTAGATCCAGTTCAAGGTTCAGCAGCTCTTTGATGGCAGCGAGAAGTCTTCCTGCTGCGGCTATATCCACCGGCTCCGAGCCGGAGGTTGTGGCCAGAAGACAGATGCCTCGCAGTCCATATCTGGGGGCCAGACCGGCCAAAAGGCCGTTCAATCCCCCGATGGCACCGCTTTTCAAAAGGGAGATATTGTTCTCTGTCAGTGCAGCGGCACAGTCCGGATCGGTGGCTGCACCGAGCACCTCGTCCTCCGTCTCCCCTACATAGGCGGCCAGGGTGATCACATCTGTGACCCCCTGCTCTTTTACGGCCTCGAGGATCTCCCCTGCCAGCTCATGCATTCCTGGGACATCCAGGGGCTGGGCATCGCCAGAGAGTATCAGCAGATTCTCCTTCTCCCTGGGGCGCATCAGCTCACTGTGCATAAGAGCAGCCAGCCCCTCCGATACCATGACCTGGGGGGGAAAGTGGGAAGAAAAAAAAGGTTTTATGCTGCTGCATTGCAGAGATGTAGCCAGGAATTCCGCAGCTATCTTTCCCACGCTTCCTATACCCGGAAGGCCGCAAATGCAGATAAAGCGGGACTCGAACATCGGGATGAAGTTGGCCTGCTGCTATAACACTCTTTCGCCAAACTCATCCAATGCCCGAATAGAGATAGGACCTCGTTTTCTGAGGGGTTTGGATTTCTCCTACTCACCTAAGACTTCGATCATCCAGTTATATCCATTGGTCTTATTAGTATCCTGGTCAACAAATTCCGCCGGGAAGGTCTCGGCACCATT
>DAWB01000055.1:3464-12943 GCA_002505805.1 Methanosaeta sp. UBA80
CCTCTGCCGCTCCGATGGGGGCAGCGCCGCGATCATAGAAGACCACATAAAAGTCTCCTGTCATCTTCATCTCCGGTATCTCTATCTCTCCGAAGACAGGCCCATCCGGGGATAGGAAATAATTGTTCTGACCATCAGCGAATTTATAGAGTAGTTTGAGATCTTCATCCCTTATCTCCAGCATGATATTTCTCTCCGCCGGATAAGTTTGTGTTGTCTCATTGAATCCACTCCAGGCTAAGATCCGCACCTTTTGCAGATTGAAGCCGGAGGAGGGAGCTGTGAATTTGACTGCTTCACCTATGTCAAATGAGCCAAATACCTCTAATGATGAGAATAATGTTAAATTCGCCTCCGAAAAATTCAAATCGCTTCCTGTAAGCGTCTTTAATTGTTCTTGTGTTGAGTCCGCCCCGCTGGCGCAGATGCATAGTGCCGCACAGCACAGGCCTGAAAATAACAGCATGCTCTTATTCAAATGATCACCCCTTGGCTCATTAGATGATAATATTCCATATAAAGATGCTGATAAAAACAAAGATCCAAGGGAGAGGAATCTCATGATTTATCGGCGGGATTCGGCCAGGATATCAAATCAGAAAAAGAGAAGCAATAAAAGGTTGTCTGGGCTCTTGAAAGATATGCCTCACGCATAATTCAGCCCAGGATATTTCTATCTTCCGCTGACTGCTATAAGCCAGTTCAAGGGTGTGCTCACATTCTCACTCTCTGGAAGCACAGCAGGCAATAGTTCATTTTCTATATAAATATATGAATTTTTGCTGGGCTCATTCAGAAGCTCGCAGCCCACGGCAACCGCTCCTCTATCGTAGAAGCATACGTAAAACTCATCGCTGACAGGAATCTGTGGTATCTCAATGGTCAATGGATATAGCAGAGTGGCATTTCGGGCGTAGTTGGAATAGGGTATCTGAGAATCTGCAAATTTATATAGCAGATTCTTATCCTTATCTCTGATTTCCAGAGCTATGGTTCTCTCTTCAGGGGCTGACTCCTGGCTTCCATTGTAGCCGTCAAAGCCGAAGAGCTGCACGGCGCTGATCTTCCAGTTGTCTTTTGGCGCCTCTAATTTGACTGCTTCAGCAATGAAAAATCCCGGCGGGCCGTAAATGGAGAGCACGGATATGGGGATGACCTTCTTTTCGGATAGATTTCCTTCATAGGAATACAGCACCTGGACCTCCGAAGGTTGGGAATCAGCAGCAACAGATGTGCCGATAAAAGATATAACCAGTAAGCAGGATATAGCTATCGATAAAAGCATCTTCTTCACTTGATCACCAAGGGCAAAATGAATCTTGCCTTTATATAGATTTTCATGGATCATACTCTGAGGCTTTCAGGCTCCGGATCAGGTTGACGAGATCAGATATTTTAAGCAAAGCAATGAATTGGATAGCGGTCTTAACCTTGCTGAGAAAAGATGGCCGGAGAGGGATGCCTCCCCACCTAGATGGGAATGCTCCATCTTTTGCCCTTCTCCAGGCCGTATTGCTCTTTCTATTCTCCTACAGCTCTGATAATCCAGTTGACCTTGGTGGTATTGGACTCCTCAATTCGGAATTCGGCGGGTATCATACGGTTGTTTATGCTATCGTACACATAAGAGTTTCCAGTTCCATTCTCCACTTCCACCCCTATCTTCATTATGCTCCGATCATAGAAGACGATATAAAACGTCTCTGTCACAGGCAGGGGCGGAATATTTATTGCCCTTAGAACCGGCACTTTATCGGTAAAATAGGCATTCTGTGTGTCCGCAAGCCGGTATAGCAGATTCAAATCTGCATCTCTTACCTCAACGAGAAAGTTGCTGGGCGATGGCACAGCCATGCTGGTCTCGTTGTAGTAGTTCCATCCCAGCACCTTTATCTGCTTTAAATTCCAGCCAGGCTTTGGAGCAGCAAATTTCACTGCTTCACCAAAGAAGAAGCTGTTCAATCCCCAGTCCTCGCCGGCAGAATAAAGCTGAACGTTTTCAGAGGCGTTTGTGGTGCTGTCCTGCTTGAGCTCGGTCATGTTCAGGCCGCTGCCATCCTCATTGCTCTGGGCCAGGCAGAGACCCGTGAAAGCCAGAAAGCAGAACGCAGAAATCAATAAAACCATCTTCTTCAATCTATCACCCTGAGAACTCAATTAGATTCGACCTTAAATAGATAATGCCAGATTGAAATGCTGATATCCACAAGCAGCAGGACAAAAAAGGATGTCAGGGATTGGCTGGACTTTAAGGAGGATGGCAGCGAATTCATCCCCTTCATAGCCAGCTCTTTCTCTCAGGTCTCCCCGGCCTTTCTTGCCGTCCAGCAGCCGGTACTGCCATCCGTAGTGGACATGGTTCCGCTCATATAAAGGCCTGATATCGAACCACGATATAGTGCGTTGGGATCTTCATCATGCTCCCAGCGAACCGATGTACCTTCGGCGCTCCATTCTCCTTCATTGAGATTTTCATCATCTCCAAAGCTACCATCGGAGCTAAAAACTACTTCGTCTTCATCAGGGTTTCCATCGCAGTCCCAGTCAAATGTGAGTATCCATCTCCCAACAATTTCGGAATTTATCGATCCGGTGGTGGTCGTTGTTGCGGCAGCATCCGGAGCCTTATCCGAATCGGCAATACGCCGAAATCCCGCATCGAAGGTGATCTGGGGCGAGCATACTCTCCAGCTTCCGCTTCCGTTGTATGCCCAGATATAAGCCGTATGAGGGTAGCCGCAATGGATGGGGACCCACAGATATTCATTGTTGCCCGCAGTCTTCGATGAATACCAGGTATCATTCCAAGAGTCGAGGACATAAAGATCGAAGTCGCCGCCCTCCCCATACAGACTGTATTCTGCATATGTGTAATCATTGGGGCAGGGATGATTGATGTCCGCAACATACAAAGAATGGTAATTGCCTTCATATTCCTCAGCGCAGTTGGCTGCCGCATTTTGCAGCCCCATAATTCCCAGGATTATAAATAGAGCAGAGACAATTAGTGCTTTCATAAAATCATTCCTCCATAATAAATGATAGAATTGCATATCTAAAGATTATATAGTTTGCTGGATTAAATGAATTGGATTACAGATCCGCCTTACTCTCCTTCTTCTCCCTTATCCTGGCATTGATCACCCGGTCCGACCTCTCCAGAGCCTGGTGTGTCTCTCCATAATGCTCTGCCGCCTGCCTCATCATCTGTTTGAAGCCCTCCATGTCGCCGCAGTCGGCCTTTTCGCACAGCCTCATGCACTGGGACAGAAAGGTCTGGCGGACAGAGGCGGCCTGGGGATTGCTCTGAATGGAGGCATATAGCTCAGGATTCTGGTCCAGTATGCGGCCTACGAAGTCTATCATTATCTCATATACCGGAGACATGAACCGCCGGGAGTTTTCTACGTCGAACTGCAGAGCTTTTAATGTCGAGCCTATGCCGATGTAGGCGAAGTGGGTCAGCGCCTGGACCACAGCCATGATCCGGTCATGCTCCTCTGGACCCAGGACCTCCACATGGGCTCCATCAGACTGGAACAGAGAGCTGATCTCATTTAGCCATTGCCCAGTCNNCCTCTCCTCCACCGGGGTCAGAATGATGGTCTGGCCGCGCATAGAGGGCATGCTGGGCCCGAACATGGGATGAGTTCCCAGTGCCTCCACCCCCACCGGAGCATAGGCCTTCATGGCCCGGACCGGCTCGGACTTGATGCTGGTCACATCCATGATCAGGCTGCCTGGGCGCATCAATGGTGCAACCTGCCGGATAACCTCCACAGTTTTCTCTATGGTCACGCTGACCAGGACTATATCACTTCTCTCTACCTCGACCATCATATCATGGGCAAAGGGCACACCCAACCTTTCGGCCACATCCACCCTTCCGCTAGGCCCCCATACCGCCACCTCATAGCCCTTATCCTTGAAGTAGCGGGCGAACCAGGATCCCGTCTCTCCCGTGCCTCCTAAAATCAGTATACGGCTCATATTTCCCTTCCCTTTATCCTAGCTCTGTCCACTATTATTCTGCCGCTCAATTTATCCCGTCTCTTCTCATCGATAATAACATTTCAGAATGCTTCCTCGGCCATCCCCGTCATCCTTTCCCTTCCTGTCTGGCAGCCAGGGCCTCACGAACCGCTCTCTCCATGACAGCAGCCGGGGCTTTCCTGCCGGTCCAGATCTCCAGAGCCCTGGCTCCCTGATAGACCAGCATCATCACCCCGTCCAGAGCCACCGCCCCCGCCCTCCGGGCGTCTTGTAGCAGCTCGGTTTCCCGGTTATAGACTATATCGAATACCGCCTGCCCCTCATGAAATGAATCCGGCTCCAGTAGCCTGGGATCTCCCTCCCTCATGCCCACGCTGGTGCAGTTGATAATTATCTCTGAACGGGCGGCAAGGCTCTTGAGATCGCTTATATCGTATCCTTCTGCTCCAATCTGCGCTGCCAGCTCCTCTGCCCTCTTTAGGCTGCGGTTGGCTATGAGGATCTCGGATCCCTCCTGCTTCAGGGTGTAGGCAATGGCCCTTGCTGCTCCTCCCGCTCCGATTATGAGCACCTTTCTTCCCCGGACCGAGACCCCCGCCTCCTGCAATGCCAGGCTGGCACCCCAGCCATCGGTATTATAGCCAAGGATGCCCCGGTCAGAGAAGCTTATGGTATTCACTGCTTTTATGGCTCTGGCCAGAGGATCGGGCTCTAAGACTCCTATCATCAGAGCCTTTTCTTTTAAGGGGATGGTCAGATTCAGCCCGGAAAAACCCATGGCCCGGGCACCCAGAAGGGCATCCTTCAGCTTATCCTCTCCTACCCGGAAGGCATGATAGCAGGCCTCCATACCCATGGCTAAAAGAGCCGCATTGTGCATGGCCGGCGATAGGCTGTGTTCGATTGGATCTCCAAAGATGCCATAGATCTTCATGTAAGTACTGATGCTCCTTTTTCCTAGATAAATTGCAGCATAAACCAGAGCATTCCGCCGATCAAGGCACCAAAGACGGTGGCGGCCAGGTTTACCCCGTTGTTGCTCAGAACGCCCCGGTTCTGCAATGTGGCCCCCATAAGGCTGTCAAAGTTGGTGCCTAAAAATCCTCCCAGAGCAGCAACTATGATCCCGGAGATGCCCACCATGCCCATTCCCGTTGCCAGCAGCCCTATGATCAATGATCCGGCCAGGGAGGCCATCTCCCCCAGGGGAGTCACCCCACCGTCCACTCCCGGTTCAGTCTCTTTAAGGGTGGTGATCAAGCGAGGTTTGGACCGGCTGGTCTCGCCGATCTCACTGGCCAGAGTATCTCCATTGGCAGTGGCCACTGATGCGATAAAAGCAAACATGAACACATCATGGCCGTAAACACCATAGAGTATGGCCAGGGCCAGAGGAGCCAGGCTGTTGCTGTAGACGTTCTTATAGCCCCGCCGGCCACCGTGTGACTGGGCTATACCCAGTTTATGCTTTTGGGAATATCCATAGCGGGTGAATGCCCCTCCCAGAAGATAAAAGGCCAGGAGCAGTATAAACCAGGAGAGGCCGGCGAAGAGGATCACCAGCAAGCAGACTATGGTCTCGCTGAGCACGGCATCAGAATCCGCTGCTTTAGCCCAGTAGGCTCCTATGCCCAGGACCAGAGCAAAGATGCAGATGAGCAGTATTCTCTGCAGCTCGGGAAGAGGATAGTCAAAGGAGAAGAGCCACATGACCATGGCCGTGCCGAAGGGCACAGTGAAGTCGCGCTCCCTGGAGACATGATGCAGAAAGGCTCCGGACAGGCCGCCCAGTATTGCCAGAAAAAGTATCCTCTCTGAGGAGATGGCTCCTCCCGAGATCAGGCTCGCGACGGGGTAGCCCAGGCCGACATTGATGAAGAGGTAGATGATGGTCCCTGCCAGGGAATCGAACTTGCGGAAGGCAAGGGGGGAGAAGGCTGCCGCCACAAAGGACATGGCTATGACGTATAAGGGAAGATTGGTGTCCGTGAGGCTGAGAAGCGGCCTCATGATCAGAAGCATAGCCAAGGAGGCCGATAGGAGGCGCGTTCCCCGATCCAGGAGGAAGATCGCAGCCAGAGGAATGATGGTATAAGCTCCAAAGCCCGGAAGAAGCAGAACCATCAATCCAATGGTGAGCCTTGCGGCATCTTCTCGCGCCATAAGCTAAGGGACTATATTGCTCACAAAAATACTTTGCCTATGGCATCGTAAGCCGAGATTCAATTATGATACATCGCATCTATGAGCGCCTGCTGCAGTACCGCATCTTAAAAGCCAGCCTGCCCCGCTGCGTGGCGGTGGTGCTGGGCAGTGCTGATCTGTCCAGGGAAGGATTGAATCGCTTTTGCCAGCTTCTGGATTGGAGCCGGTCCATTGGCCTTTCCACACTCATACTCTATGTCAGCGATGACCGGCCCAGACTATGCCCCATTTTAAAGGAATTTCTGGCATCCTATCCCGCCCGGATCAGTCTGCATACAGCAGACGATGTGGTTATAACGGGAACGGGTGGTTCCCTCAAGGTGGATATTTCCCTGGGCTACGGAGGAAAAAAGGAGGTAGTTGAAGCATTCAGGAGCATCCTCCGAAAGGTGGAAGAAGGCAGCATAGAGGGCGATGGGATTGATGAGAAGACCATAGAGTCCCATCTGAGGTTTTCCCAGAAGCCGGACCTGGTGATCAGAGCGGGCGGAAAGAGGCTGAGCGACTTTATGATCTGGCAGGCGGCCTATTCAGAGCTTTATTTCACCGATGTCAACTGGCCGGCAATGAGAAAGATCGATTTTCTGCGGGCCATTAGAGACTGTCAGAAGAGAGAGAGGCGCTTCGGACGCTAAAAGCGTCCGGGCATGGCCAGATGGCCTCTCAGAGCCTATCCTGCCTGAAGATATTCCTGCTGGCAAGAAGACTGAGATAGGTGGAGGGAATAGTCTCTGAGATGACGATATCATCGCTCACCCGCATCATCCTCACCCCGGCGTTCTGGGCGGCTGCTGCATCCACCTGGATCACCTTGGGATTGCCGGTGCGAAATGTGGCCACATGCCAGGCCTTCTCCGCCGTTCCGGATAGGTGAACATATCTCTGCGATGCCGGCTTTATGCCTATCTCCAGTATCCTGTCTGCCTCCTCCTCGCTGGCACCATAGTAGAGAAGAGGACTCTTGTTCTCGGGATGGTCCAGATCGACGTCTACCGAATGGCCGTACCTGGCCCGGACACGATCGCCGCTGATCTCATATCTCTGCTTGGAATCGGATTGGATCAGGGCAATGATCAGGTCCTTGCCCGCCCAGCGATGCCTGGATGCCACCACCTCTCCGAGCTTAGCCAGATCCACCCACCCATGGGAGTCCATCTCCAGGCCCAGGTCTGCCGGGAAGTGTCTCAGGCTGCCTGCTACCAGCCGTCCCAGCTGCTCTGTCTTGGTTTCGTCTAATAGCACCTGGCCGGCAGAGCCGCAATGGCAATGTTCTCCTCTGAATAATCCGTGCTGAGGGCAACGCTTGNNCGCTTGATCATCAGTAGACCTCCTTTCTTCCAGTGAGGGCCTTCGAATAGATATATCTGACCGATGAAGAGGCATCCTGCCGTCCTCCTGTCGGCTTGCTCTTCCTGGCAAAGTCTCAAATATCCTTGGCTTAAATATCCCTATATGCCTGATTCCATTATGCTCAATTCCAAGGATGTAAAGGGAAGGATATGCCAGCTATTGGATATGGATGATCGAGAGTTAGCGGACGAGATGGAAAGGGATTTCCTTTTATGTGAAAACCAGCACATGAGGATCTGCGATACTCTGGGGGAGATGATCCAGGAAGTGGATCGACTCATCTCCTGTCTGGATGATATAGAGAATCAGCAGCCCGATGAAGAGGACATGGATCTGATCTCAAGGTGAATTCTGTGTACTGTTTACCTGATGTTCAAGCCTGTGAGCCAGATTATCCCTTCAACCTGACCCGTGTGGGTGTGACCGGCGTCAAGAAGCTGGTCAAGGTGGAAAGGGGCAATGATGAGCGTCCAGTGGTCCTCATATCCGATTTTGAGGTATTCGTTGATCTGCCATCCGACCGCAAGGGAGCCAATTTATCCCGCAACTTCGAGGCCATAGACGAGGTCTTGGAGGAGGCCATAAACTGCCCCGTTTATGAGATAGAAGAGCTGTGCGGGGAGATCGCCAAGAGGCTGCTCCTCCGGCATGAGTATGCCACAAGGGCGGAGGTGAAGATGAAGAGCGAGTACATTGTGCGCCGGCAAACTCCTGTGACCAAAGCCAATGGCCAGGAGGTGGTGGACATATTTGCCGAGGCAGTGGCCAGGGCCGGGCCAGCCGGATACCTGAGAAAGACGGTGGGGGCGGAGGTGCTGGGCATGACCGCATGTCCCTGCGCCCAGGAGATCATGAAGGAGGAGGTTCGAGAGGAGCTGGCCAAATTGGGAATATCGGGCAAGGAGGCCTCCGATCTGGCCGATAGGCTTCCCATCGCCACCCATAATCAGAGGGGCAGAGGAAGCATATCCATTGAGGTTCGTGACCGGCGCTGCGTATCCATAGACAGGATCATAAAGATCATAGAGGAGTCCATGAGCTCGAGGGTCTTCGGTCTGCTCAAACGTCCGGACGAGGCGGTGGTGGTGAAGAGAGCCCACAGCAATCCCAAGTTTGTGGAGGACTGCGTCAGAACCATGGCCCAGAAGCTGGTGGCGGCCTTCTCCGATCTTCCCGATGATGCCGCGGTCACATTAAAGCAGATCAATGAGGAGAGCATCCATCAGCATAATGCCTTTGCTGAGAGGACGGCCAAGATGGGCGAGCTGCGGGCGGAGCTGGCCGGTGTGAAAGGGGGCAGCTAAATGGAGGAGACCAAAATGATAGAGATCGAAAAGATAGCCGGCCCTCTCCGGGAGCTTCTCCGNNGAGAGGGAGATCATTGCCAGATGTGAGCTTCTGATTCGCACATATGATATTGTCCGATCGGCCAATCTCAGCCCGGAGGAGGAAAAGGAGTTGGCGGCACAGATCGGGCCGAGAATTGCACCCGGCATCTTTGCCAGCATAATGAGCAAAGAGCCAGTCTTCTTCAATCTCCCGGTTCTTGATACCTATACCCAGATGAACGGCCGCATCTTCCATTTCCTGCATACCAAAAAGTTCAGCCGACAGGACTTCGCCAATGCCTCCAGCCGGCTTCTGCGATCTGTCCCTGCNNGATATGCTCATTGAATGCATGAAGTATAGACTATTGCAGTTCATGTCCGATGCCGGTTATGCTCTAGATGCCGAGAGCGGGGGTCATATGGCCTTTTCTGCGGAGAAAAGGAAGGCTGATGTCTATGCTGCGGCAAGCATAAGATCATTGAACATCGACGAGTATAAGGTCGAGAATGGCGCAGACTGCATCATTCTGGTCCCCAGCAGCGAGAGCCTGGAGCCCTTTGTCCAGTTCTTCCGGGAGAAGGGAGAGCAGGCCGAGGAGAAAG
>DAWB01000078.1:0-5480 GCA_002505805.1 Methanosaeta sp. UBA80
TGTGTTAATCCGGAATGTCGGATCAATCTGCCCTTCTTCCTTCTCCGTCTTCCCTTCTTCACCCTCTAAATGGTCCCCTCAATAGCGCAATATGGCCCCCACGCCGCCCAGAGAGCGCAAAAAATCATCCTCCTCTACAAACTCCACCTCTGCTCCTGTCCTCTGGGCCAGCTCGTACAGTTCCTCCAGCAGGTTTACCCTTGAGGTTCTGCCGTTGCAGCGGGGACAGCTCTCCGGCTGGCTGCCTTCCTGGAAGTGCTGGCAGCTCTCGCAGATCCATCCCGGAATCACAAAGCCATCCAGAAGGAGAAGAGCCTTCACCCTCCCCTGCTGAAGGGCGTCTCTAACCTTATCGGCTCCACTGGCATAGAGCTGGCCCCTCAGGACCGCCGATCTCAACTCCGCCGCCCTCTCTCTACCGTAAGCTCTCTCTTTCTCCAGAGCCAGCCGATCGCCCATTTCAACCAGATCGGCAAGTGACGTCCCCATGGAGGCATCCATAAGGCCCAGGACCTTTTCTTTTATCTGGGGTGGAAGCATCTCCATAATCTCTATCTTGGCTTCCCCCGGCCCGGCGATCACCAGGCCTCTCATATCCTGCAGGCCCTCCAGGCGCAGCAGATCCTCCATCACCTCTCCCAGAAAGGATTTTATGGCTCCCTTTCGTAGACGGTTAAAGCGCATCTGGCTCCATCCGCCCTTCTTATGCTTGTTCATCAGATCGATGGAGGACTGGATTTTCTCCTCCAGAAGGCGGGAGCGGATGGTGAAAAGCCTGGCCTCCTGGGAGTCCAGCAGTAGCAGTCCATAATCCTCATAGTCGTCCCTCAGCCTGGCCAGGGGGAGGAGAAAAGGCGAGCTGTCCAGGACCACCAGAGGCTCGATCTCCAGGCCCAGGCGGTAGACATGCAGAAACGATAGCGGTCCGCAGGCGAAGATCACCCGGGATCGCTCCCCTTTCCAGGGCAAGGAGGCCACCGACTCCTCCACCAGAGACAAGGTAGAGCGGAAGGGCTGTCGCAGGTCATCAGCGGGAAGGGATTTGTCCATAGCCTTAAACCGGGAGGCGATAAAGGATCTGCTGGCATCCAGCTCCGCCGCGCTGCTGCTTTTCATATAAACGGAGAGATAGACGTCCCTCTCATCGTATATCTCCGAGAGGGCCCGCAGATCGATATCTGTAACCGGCACCAGGCCATCAGGCATGATAGTCTTGAAATCAGGCTTGGATTCCATGATAATTTTGATTATTCTTCCAACTCTTCAGTCTGCCCCTCCAGATTCTTCTGTATATCCCGCACCGCCTCCCTCAGCACCCTCTGGTTGTCATAATCCCGCACCATCCCCTCCAGTTCCGCCTGCGGCGCGCCCGAAAGCATCCGGACCTGCTCAGTGAGCAGAGGCACCGCCCGGCCGATCACCAGCCATTCCTGGCTGTTCAGCCTGTCTCCTGGAGAAGCCTCTCCATGCGTTCTATGAATCTCTCCGCCAGATCAATCCCCGCCTGTACCTCCTCACCTGTCGGCCTGGCCATGAAGGAGTACTGATCGGCATGGCGCATGCTTCTGATCCGGTCGAAGAGCATAGGCCAGTTCTCCTCAAGGCTGCCCTCTTCCACATACCTCTGAAGATAAAGGCCGATGCAGTAATGGCTCTTCTCTCGCACACCATCCCGAAATAAAACGGCGCGGGCAGAATGAAAGACGGCGAGATAGGCAGAGGAGAGAGCAGACCGCAGGGCTTCCGCCTCCAGATTCTTCTCGGCCTCAGAGAGCCATTCCCTGGCTGAAAGCAGAGACTGATCGCTCTTTCTGCGAGATGGCTCGGTCCTTCGCAGCAGCCCAAGCTCAAAGCAATTATCTATATTCTTCAAGCGGCTCACCTTTCAGAGTCAAGAAATTCATTATCAGGGAGTTGTAGAAAGGAGTGTCCTCGGTCTTCATCCGCTCCAGCTTTTCCGGGGTCAGCACCAGAAGATTGACCTCGCTCTCCGCCTTCAGGCTCAGATCCCTCTGAAGCCTGGCCAGAAGACTCTCAGAAGGTGCGCTGTCTGCTTTGATCCAGAAATCCAGATCGCTTTCCAGGTCATTGGTGCCGCTGGCCCAGCTCCCATAAAGCCCCAGGCCCCTGGCAGGCACCAGGGAAAGAGCCGGCAGGTCTATTCTCTCCAGGTTGAGCAGGATTTTAATGGTCCTGGAATTAGGCCCGTCCTGAGGAGAGTATTCTCTGCCCGTTTTTTGCAGCAAGTCATAAGCCTGCAGCAGACGAAGATAGCGAGAGACAAGCCCTTTGGTGACTCCTGTCACCCTGGAGACCTCAGAAGCACGGAAGGATTTGCGAAACATCGCATAACGCAGGATACAAGCTCGCTCCTCTGTCTTGAAAAGCTCCACGAGCATGCCTTCAATTATGTTTTCATACTATAAACATTTTGTTTTCAATCTGGAAACAAATCGTTTACGAACAGTAAACACAATTCGATCGGAAAAGATGATACGAATAAATACAATTTTATAATTTGACTGCGCGACCAGCAGAGACCAGACTAAGCATTCTGCATATCTTGGAAACAGCTCGCTGAAGCTCAATTGGTTTAAAATTGCCCCTCAAGATGCTCCTTTATCTCTCGCACACCCCCCCTCAGCACCTTCTCATTGTCATAATCCCGCACCATCGCCTCCAGCTCCGCTCGCGGCGCGACCGAGTGCTTCCGGACCTGCTCAGTCAGGAGTGGCACCGCCCTCACAATATTGTCCACGATGCTCACCGTGGCCTTCCTGGCCGTCCGGGAGAGGGGATTGAGATCAATGGCTATGACCTTCTTTCCCATGGCCACCAATGCCTCGCAGCGGTCGCCGTCCTCCAGGGGTATGAGCACCACATCGGCGTCGTATATCCCGCCCCTTGTGGCCAGCGCCCGGGCGTGATCCAGGCCCGGAACGGAGGCGTCCGGCCTCTCCCCTAAAACCTGAGCTGCTCCCTTCTCCCGCAGCAGGTCTGCGATCTTCGCCACCCGTTCCTCGCTGCGGTGGAACAGATTAACCTCCAGGGGGACCTTCAGAGCGGCGGCCAGGTCCACCATCTCCTCTGCTGCCAGGGCGGCCACATTTCCGTTCACGCTCAGAGCGGGACGCTCCGCCAGGAGAAGCATGGCTGCCGCCGCCCGGATGGCCTGCAGCGCAGCAGGCGTGGTTTTCTCGCCTATCAAATAGTCGAAGCATTCGCCGCGACCCTGGGCGATCAGCCCCTGGGTGCTGGTATAGCCGCGCCTGACCCCTTCCGCCACCCGCTCCCGGGCAACGAGGGAGGCATAGCGGGGATGGGACACTGGAATATCAGTCAAGATTGGCACCTCTCTGCGAGATAGTAGTAGTCTGAACCTCTCCAAAAGCCTGCAGGGCTTTCTCGCTCTCTCCGCCCCAGGCGAAGACGGCATCTCCCAGCATGATCATGCTGGCCGTTCCTCCCGCCGCCTGCACCGCCTCGATGGCCTCTAGCGCCCAGTCGCTGGCCAGGCCGGACTCCAGGGTGAAGCTATAGGAGAGGCGCATGAAATTGGCCAAAGTGGGCTTCTTGAGTAGCTCCTTTAGAGCCTGCTTTCCGGCCGAATTGACTGCCTTCATGGCCCTCTCATCGGATAGGATCTCCCGGGTGGATATGGGGCCGCGCACCACATAGCTGATGGGCAGAGGAGGGACGGGGATTCGATCGATTCTCCCGGTGCCGGGAGCGCCGGGATAGAGCCGCACCACCAGGCCCCCGCAGTTCTGGGCCACTACGTCCCCCAGGCCGGTGCGATGGATCACCTCCGCCTCATGGGCCACGGCGGCAGCCTGATTGGCGGTGAGGCCCAGATCAAAGCAGGAGTTGAGGGCATAAGCGGCTCCCAGGGCTCCCGCCCCGCTGGCTCCAAAACCGGCTCCGGAAGGCATATCCAGCCTGGTCTTCAAACGAACCGGGCCCCGGTCCCCGGCCAGCCTATCGGCCACGAGCCTGGAGACAGGGGCCTCTGATGCCAAACCGTTGAGGATTATCTCCGTCCGCTCCAGATCCGGGGCGGGCTCGAAGGTGGTGGCTGCTCCCAGGGAGAGGCACAGGCCTGCGCCTATAGAACCAGAGAGATGGGGCTTGTCCTGCCGATGGGCGGCAAAAAAGCCGGTGATGTGAGAGGGAGACCAGGCTTTTGCGCTCTTTCTCTCAGAGTTCATAGAGCCTCGACCAGAGCATCTATTATCGCCTCTGCTATCAGGCTCTTCTGTCCTGCCGCCTCCGTCCGCCGTCCCTGGCGGTCGATAATGATCACCCGGTTATCATCCGTGCCCATGCCCCCCCGGGAGACGTCGTTGGCCACCATCAGATCCAGATGGGCGCACTGCATCGACTCCTCTGCCCTTTGGATCAGCTCCTCATCGCCGAGGTCCGTCTCCGCCTTGAAGCCCACGATCTTGAGCTCGGGGTAAGCCTCCCGTACTTTCTTTATGATCTTGGGGGTGGGGGTGAGATGAAGGCTCAGATCCTGTCCGGACTTGATCTTCTCCGCCTGCCGGTCCAGGGTATAGTCGGCCACAGCCGCAGCGCTGATCAGAACATGGCAGCCCTTCTCCACTTCAGCCATCACCGCATCCAGCATCTCGGCAGCGCTCCCGGCATAGACCTGGCGCACGGGCAGCTCCANNATTGGTGAGGATGCGGATGGGATCGATGGCCTCGGCATTGGAGCCGCTGGTGATGACAATTCTCTTTCCCGCCAGGTCTCCCGGCCCTAAAAGCCTCTCCACCTCCCAGACTATTGAAGCGTTATCTGCGATCTTGGCCTTGCCCTCCTCCAGGCGGGGATCGATGAGCAGGACGCCCATCTGCCGCAGGGTTTCCAGGTTTCGGAGCACGGCAGGATGGCGGTACATGGCCTCGTGCATGGCCGGGACGACGGCCACAGGTTTGCCGCTGCCCAGAGCAGTGGTGGCGAATGTGGTTACCGGCGTGTCGTCGATGCCGCAGGCCATCTTGCCGATGGTATTGGCTGTGGCCGGGGCCACCAGGAGCAGGTCCGCCGCCCCACCTACGCCGCAGAACTGGACGTGCTCCACTTTCCCTGTGATCTCCCTGACCACGGGATTGCCACTGGCGTACTCCAGGGCATAAGGATGGACAATCTGCTCTGCTGCCCGGCTCATGACGGCGTGCACGGCCGCCCCCCGCCGGATCAAATCGCGAATGAGGTCCACGGCCCGCACCGCGGCTATGCTGCCGGTCACCGCCACTACAATCGTCTTTCCCGCCAGGGTATGGCTCACTGAACCTGTGATGTCTGAGGGCATGGTAGTCCTGCTGTTATCTGCAGTTACTAAAAGATGGCTCTTTCCCCTGACCGCGAAAGCTGGTGCAGCAAACTGTCCCGCCGGCCCCCGGAGGGGAAGCACAAACCTTATCTAACAAATCAATCGAGGGGTTATGCCGTGCCGGGGTGGCCTAGCTGGTTA
>DAWB01000078.1:5534-7445 GCA_002505805.1 Methanosaeta sp. UBA80
ATAGTTAGACGGCAGAAATCGATTTTGGCTCAAATGGATATAGCCCACACCCATAAAGTCATGTCGGCCTTGGCCGCTCGAAACCAATCGCAATAATTATAATTAAGTCCTCAACTCAGTTCCTATTCTGCATTTTCTGTATTTAGTTCTCGGATATTTTCTTCAATCAAGTAAGAACAAATAAAGAACAAAAGGCCAAATTGCCGAAAGGCCAAATGGACAAAGATATATATACTTTACAATAGACAATATATACTAATCCAATTGTTTGGAGGTGGATGTCCTTCGGGACAGCGTAGGGGGATCAGGGACACCTGATCCCTGGGCCCTCTATTCATATGAACTTCTTTCCGTAGCCTTGAACTTGGCCGTTATACTTTTGTCTATTATATTTATCATTAATAATCTCACAAATAGATTTTGCAAAAGGGCTTCTTGTTTCTGGAATGATACCGCGTTCGACTAACATGTCCTGCTTAGCGTGATATACCAATAAATCTGTCACCTGCAAACCAACAATATTGGCCGCTTTTGGTTTGATCTTTATTTCTCGACTGGTGAGGACATTTTGGAAGAAGTTATCTTTGCGATGGCGCGTGCCTTTTTGGTAAATATGCCTATAAGCTTTCTTGAGGTGCAAATCTTCTTTGCCGCCGCGACTTTCTGATAGAACATCTCCAATGGAATTTAAAAATTGCAGAAATCCGCAATAGCGCTCTAAAAGCATCGCTAAGCAAAAATCATATGGATCATGGGCATGACATCCATATTTATTTATATGCCTTTCTTTATCAATGGTCACTGCTATTAGTTGATAGCTATGAAACTTCAAAAAATGCAATAAATCGTCTGCAAAAAGACTATCCTTCTCAGGATCTTTTAAAACCTTAAATGGACCAATGCGACGAACCATTTCGTTGCGATGAAAGATTACTGGATCTTCTGGAAGATGCGGGAAATGCTTCTGCTTTAATTCTTCAAAACTAGGATTAAAATTCGTCTCGCAGATCGAATCTTCAATTATTAACCCAAGTAGGCATAAATATCGATTCCCTACATTATAAAAAGTCCGATATGCATGATCACCGGATTCATCTATATAAATCCGAAATCGTCTTTTTTTACTGCCGATCTTTTTCCCTCCAGCCCTCCAGCATAATTCTAAACATATTGCCCGCAGGATATTAATCTTTCTGCGATGTTTATGATCCCAAAAAAGAAAACACCAGTCAAATCCCTACATGTGGAATGCAGGCCAGTAGGGCTTCCGTACCCTCTTTCTAAAATCTAAATGACATAGATATCGTTGCATCTCCACAACTCGGTCCGGCTTAAGGGCGTGGTTAATAATGTCTATAGCATTGCTTAATCCAACCATAAAGGCTGCACCACGTCTGGTCTGGCAATAGCAATATTGAATAGGGATAAGCGCTCAAAGGATACTAAATAATTGCCCCGAAATCCGGCATTATAGGAATGGGAAATCATGTTAGACGGCCTGGTTCAATTTGAGGCGGAGATCGCAAGCCCCAAGAGCATGCGGTCGAGGGTGATCTGGCCCGACTCCGAGGGCCCCTGGATAGAGGGAGGGATGGAAGATCTTATGGTCCATTTCACCTATGCCAGTTGGACCGCCTACAACCTGGGCTGCGCCCTGTCCATGGCTCTCTCCAGCAAAGACGACGCCCTGGGCCGCTCGGTCTCGGAGATGATGACCCGGATGATCTCATCTATGGGGGCCATTCAGCTGGCCGAGATCCATCTCACCCCGGAAGCCCTGGAGGATCTGAGGAGAAGTCGCCTGGAGCCATAGCAAAGGGCATAAGGATTGCTAGCCTGAGAAAGAACATTTTTTCTGCTAAATGCAATCCAGTCATAGAAGAATAGTAGCCCGGCCAGGATTCGAACCTA
>DAWB01000071.1:0-1915 GCA_002505805.1 Methanosaeta sp. UBA80
TGGCCGCGCGCAGTTTGATTTTTAGTTTAAATTATAAATTAATTCATATTTTAAATTATAATTTTGGCTTACGATTTAAGTTTATAATTTATAAAAAATAGTTGGTCTGGTGGATATCAGGCAGATGAGACCTCTTCTCCCGCCTGTTCCTCTGC
Organism: Methanosaeta sp. UBA80; assembly: GCA_002505805.1. GTDB lineage: Archaea > Halobacteriota > Methanosarcinia > Methanotrichales > Methanotrichaceae > Methanothrix. The sequence continues at coordinate 156 of DAWB01000071.1, forward strand.
TGCAGCCTCTTCTGATAGGGGCTCCTTTCCCGGCGGAGAGATCAGCTCGGCCTTGAACCTCTCTCCCGTATGCTTCTCTATGTAGTGGACCTCTTTAAGTCCCAGGTGCTGGATGATCATATCCGCCAGGCCGCGCCTGATCATGAGCCACTCCTTGTAATAGGATAGCTCCCAGGGTGCGGTGATCACGGCGATATCATCTTTGATCTCAGCCTCGAGATCCATACGGGCGAAGGTCTTGATCAGGGCATTGAGCTTCTCTTGCAGCTCCTCAATGCTCTCTACGATCTTGTACTCGTAGACGATGGTCCTGTCCGCCAGGGGGTGATTGAAGTCCACGCTCACCTTGCGCCCGATCAATCTGGTCACCGTTCCCGTGCGGTTTTCAATGCCCACCCTCATGCCCGGATAAGGCTTCTGCTCCTTGAAGCGGTTGGCAGGGAACATCTCCACCTTCTTGGGATCACGCAGGCCGAAGGCATTCTCCGGAGCAATCTCCACCCGTCCCGAGTAGCCTATCTCCTTGCCTATCAAATCCTCTTCAAAGCCCTTGACCAGCTGGCCGGCTCCCAGTACTATGAGATGCGGGCCGTAGGCGGTATCCTCGCTGAATATGCCCTTCTCCTTGGCCACCGCCTCATCGGTAGCCGCAATAACCTGGCCGTCAACCATCTCGGTGTAATCAATTCTGATGAAATCGCCATTTTTCACAGTCATCTCATTCTCCGTCCTGAATCATACTAAGCAGATCATAGCTTCAATGGGGCAAGACAAGGCAAGAGCCTGATTTATACCTTCGCATTGATTTATATCAGGTATTCAGCTATATTTTCTGTGAGGGGCTGCTCGCAGTAGAGGCAGCGCAGCAGGACGGGATTCTTGGTCTTGACCAGCATCCTGGACTGGATGGGCTCGGCGGTATTGGAGATGCAGCTTGGATTCTGGCAGCGGACAACTCCCACGATCTCATCGGGCAGGTCCACCTTTCGCTTGGCAATTATCTTGCAGTCTCTGATGATGTTGATGGATGCAGCCGGAGCAATGAGGGCGATGCGGTTTACCTCCTGCTCTAAAAGCTCCCGATCCTCCACCTTTACTATATCCTTTTTGCCCAGCTTCCGGCTGTCTACATTCATGACCACGGATAGGGTGGTGTCAGTAGTCCCGGAGATCCCCAGGATCTTGAGCACATTCAAAGCCTGGCCCCCGGCGATATGGTCTATCACCGTGCCATTGTTGATGGGCTTGACTTTGAGGCCCTCCGGCTCCTCTTTAAGCTGGCTATACTCCTTATCTGATCCTGCTTTTTCCTTTTCCTGGCCCAAGGATTTCTTCATTTTTATGCACCTCCTGCTATGAGCATCTTCAAGAGAGCCATTCGCACCGGGACTCCATAAAACGACTGCTGGAAATAACGGGCATGCTTTGTCTGGTCCACAGCAGGAGTGATCTCGTCCACCCGGGGCAGTGGGTGCATGATGATCAGATTCTCTCTCGCCCCGGAGAGGAATTCAGGGGTGATCCTGTAGCTGCTGGCCACCTTTTTATACTCCACAGGATCGGGGAACCTCTCCCGCTGGATGCGGGTCATATAAAGGACATCCACATTGTTTACCACCTCTCCCAGGTCGCAGGCCTCGCGCAGGAGGGTGCCCTTGCCGGCAAGATCGGACTTTATGGGCTCGGGCATCCTCAGGCCGGGAGGGGAGACCAGGGTTATGTCTGCGCCATAAAGAGAGAGGGCATAGGCCAGGGAATGG
>DAWB01000071.1:2074-4743 GCA_002505805.1 Methanosaeta sp. UBA80
GATGGCGGATGACCAGGGCATCGGAGTAGCCGGCAACTACCCGCACCGTATCCGCCAGTGACTCGCCCTTGGATATGGAGGAGCCCTCCGCCGGCCCCAGATTGATCACGCTGCCACCAAGCCTCTTCATGGCCGTCTCAAAGGACATGCGGGTTCGGGTGGAGGGCTCGAAGAAAAGGAGGGCAAGTATTTTTCCCGCCATCATATCGCTCTTTTTGCCCCGGGCGTAGGGCTCCAGGGATGCGGCCAGGTCCAGAACCGAGTCGATCTCCTCCCGGGAGAACTCTCGCATGGAGAGAACATGCCTCTTCATGAACATGGGACTGAAGTTATCCTGCCCGTAATTTAATGCTTCTGTGCGAATCAGGAATCTGCTTGACACACGGCCTCCCGGCCAGGAGCACCCACAGTCCCAGGCAGGCCAGCCCCACCAGGATGTTCATGGCTCCCAGCACCTGCACCGTATCCCCCCAATCCTGGGAGATGACTGCCATTCCCAGGCTGCCCATAAAGACCCCAAAGCAGCTCATGAGGGCCACAGCCGAGCCGGTATCCTCCTCCTGTTGCTCCAGCATCAGATTGGCCCCCGGAGTTCTGATGCAGCTCCCCATGATTGTCGCCGGAAAGAGGCAGGCGGCAAACATCCAGGGCTCCCGGCTGCCCAAGAGGTACACCAGCAGCCCTCCTGCGGATATAAAGGCAAATCCTGCCATGATGATGGAGCGGCGGGATAGCCGGCGGGAGAGGCGCAGGTACAACGCCGGTCCGCCGATCATCCCCAGAGCATTGAAGGCGAAATAGAGGCTGTAGAGCTTCTCGCTCAGGGAAAAGCCGTCTATGTAGATATAGGAGGATGAGGCGATATAGGCCATGCTGGAGAAGCTCAACAGGGAAAATATCAAGAGCAGAGAAAGAAAGCCGGGGTTCTTTGCCACCAGAGCCAGCCGTCCCAGGGACTGCCAGAGGCTCCCGCTGTAGCGGCTCTCCAGGGTCTCCTGAAGAGCCAGGCTGCCGGCTAAAGCCAGAAGGCCGATGGCTGCCAGAGCGACAAAGACTCCCCGCCAGGAGGTGAAGCCCAAAAGTATAGCGCCGAAGGCGGGAGCGACCATGGGCGATATAAGAACCATAGAGGATACCCAGGCCAGGATCACCTCTCGATTGCGGCTCTCGTAGACATCCTTGATCATGGCCGTGGCCACGGCGGAGGCGGCACTGGCTCCCACCGCCTGGAGCACCCGAAAGAAGATCAGCTGATTGATGTCCTGGGAGGCAGCGCAGAAGAATCCGGCCAGGGAATAGAGAGAGAGGCCGACCAACAACACCGGCCTGCGACCGTATTTGTCGCTCCAGGGCCCCCAGAAGAGCATCCCTGCCGCGAAAAAAACGAAGAAGAGTATGAGGGTGAGGTTGACTTGCTCGGCTGATGCCCCGAAGTACTGGGCCATACCGGGGAGTGCAGGAAGATACAGGTCGGTAGATAGAGGAATGAAGGCGCTGAGAAAGGCGATCAGGCCGATTGTGCCCCTATCGCCCAAATATCTCTGCTTGGGGCCTTTTCCGGATAGAGCGGAGCGATTATCGCCTTGTGATCTCAATCTCCGCCTCGAGAGCTACTTTTCTTCTCCAGCCTCTCCAGCAGATCACACAGCTTGTTGGCGCTGGCCACCACTGTTCTCCTGCCGATGCGGTCCTCAGCGGCAGGCCGCACCGCAATGCCCCCGAAATGGGCGTCGTCCCCCACCACAATCATCCCATGGATGTGCATCCAAGCCTGGATCGCCTCTAAAGTCTTCTCCTGGCCTCCGTTGCGCGATCCTCCCACGCTGATGGCAGAGCCTACCTTGCCCTTGAGCCGGAAGTTCTGCCGGCGCAGGGGAATGGTCCGGTCCAGGACGGCTTTGAGCTGAGCAGTCATTCCTCCGAAGTAGACCGGCGAGGCCACAATGATGCCGTCTGCCTTTTCCAGGGCGGTGAGGATAGCCTTCATGTCATCCTCTTTGGGGCAGGGCCTTCCCTTGCTGCAGTCGCCGCAATCACTGCAATAGTCTGCCTTCAGCTCGGACAAAAGCAGCTTTTCTGTCTCAAAGCCCCTCTCTCCGGCCACAGCCAGAGCCTCATTCAAGAGAAACTCGGAGTTTCCCGCCTTGCGCGGGCTGCCGCATATCCCGACCACCATCATCTTATCTTTCACCCCTGCTTGCCACTGGCAGGAACAAAATATAATTGTTTTGGGGCAGTAAGGTGAGGATTCCGCCCTGCTCCGGAGCGTCCGGGCTTCTTGCATATAGTCACTTTGGGCAGGGCTTTGGCCCATAGAGATGATGTGTCCCTATGGGCCTGGCCGTAGATAGATGCCCCATCTTGGGAGGGAGCGGGCCAGGCGATCTATGGTTGTAGTCTCTGCCGAATGCAGGCTGGCGATATATTATTCCTGGGCATCGATAGTCCAAAGAGAACTCCCAGTCTGCACTGCCCATGCTAAGTGCTTCTCTGCTGCTTTGTTTTGGGTGTGGTTCAGGGATTTCATGTCAATGCTTCAATAGTTTCGGTGGTATTAGTCAAATTGGTTACGTTGACGGCGAGATCTTCTATCGCGACTTCCTCAAATGGCAACGCTTCAAGAGTTTCGGTGGTATTAGTCAAATTGGTTACATTGACGGCGATTTCTT
>DAWB01000143.1:0-16046 GCA_002505805.1 Methanosaeta sp. UBA80
TGCCGAAATGGCGATAAATCTTTAATAGCAGGAATTAGGAGATGTTATCTATGCAAGAGGTCTTGGAGCGTAAGAGGCGAAAGCAGGACCTTCCATACGAGTCAGATGAGGACCTGACCGACGAGGAGATAGCAGCTGGTCTGATGGAGATAACTGCCCTTTCACTCACAGATGTACTGGAAGACGAGCCCGCTTATGAATGAAGACCTAAGAAAAGGTGACATAGTCTTAGTGCCACTCTCCTATTCAGATCTTGTAAACAATAAGCTCAGGCCAGCGCTTGTCTTATACCACGATCCCGAGGCGATGCAGCTCACTGTAGCTTATATATCAAGCAAAGTTCCTGCAAAGCCGGGTCCTTACGATGTGGTAATCCCGCTAGGTACGCCCATGAGTACCAGGGCCGGACTAATCTACTCTTCTGTGGTCAAAGTCTATTGGACTGCGATGGTTAAGAGAATCCTGGTGAAGAAAAAACTGGGTGAAGCGGATCATGAGTTGAGAGAGAAAGTAAACTGTATTCTGCCAGAAGCACTTGCCATTTAAGATCTTTTCTCCACTCAAGACATGCCAGCACCTGAAAGCAGGCTCCTGCATATCATCCGCTAACCTCCAGCTCTACCTCGCCCGCTGCGATTGGCCTTGCCAGACGCTTTCCGGCCCGGTACTCTCTCATGACCTGGTCGACCCTCTCAGATACATCGGGGGTTAAGTATGCCTCGTGGCAGCATTTGCAGACCAGAGCGGGAACTCTCTTGATAACAGCCAGCTCATCTCCCGCCTTCAATACCAGTTCTGTGAATCCCTCTAGCAGCTTGCCTCCGCAGAGGGCGCAAATATCTGAATCCGTCATTATCTCCTCGTCCTGCAATCCAACCAACACTCCTCATCAGGCCAATAGACTGTGATTATGCTCAAGCGATCTTTGCATATAGCCACAACGGCATGACAGGGCCTGGCTGAAATGAATCCAAGCATCAATGCAGCAGGGCATGGCTTACGATCTGGATATGCTTCTATTATCTCTCCCTCTACTATTAAACTTATCAGATCTTCCATCGACACGCCTCGATCAGACATCCTGAAGATTGCATGCGTGGTGATGAGATATTTGCGCTCTCCGAGAAGATCTTTGATGTGCTCAAGCATATCAGATAAATTCATTCAACTTCTCCTGATATTTCGTGACGATTATAAATTTTTCTGATTTGTGAGTTGTCCTGGTCTTTTTATGTCCGGTCCACGGGCATCTTCGGTTCCTATGCTCGGGGCGAGGCCAGGAAGAGCAGCGACCTCGATCTGCTGGTTGAGATCGACGATCCCAAAATGGGGCTGCTGAGGTTCATAGCTCTGGAAAACTATCTCAGCGATCTCCTGGGGGTCAAGGTCGATCTGGAGGAAAAAGCAGTCCCTCAAGCCCGCCATAGGCTGTCATACCTCCAGGTAAACTTTAAATATTTTCCGATAATCTAATTCATTAATTCTTATACTCATGGGAGAGATAAATTTGAAGCCAGAGACTCAATTCAATTCTTTAACCGATCTTGGGCAATATAGCTGGCTAAAATCCATCGGAGCTGTGTTTTTAGCTGCCTTTCTTGTGTTTTCGGGCCTAATTTTCCTGGCGGATGGACTATGTTCAACGGATCGGGCCCCGTCGGACGAAGAGCTAACAGCACAGCGATTCGAAGGCTTGAGAGACAATCCCGGAGAGCTGAGAGCCTTCTTCTTGGCCATGCCCAAAGGAGGGGATATCCATAATCATTTGACCGGAGCCATTTATGCCGAGGATCTGATAGATGAAGCCAGTGCTCAAAATCTCTGCATAAATCTGGACAACTACACCGTCTCTCCCAATTACTGCGGATCGGCCAATTCAGAGCCAATCAAGAATTCCTACTCCGATTCAAAACTCTATGGCCAGATAGTTGATGCTTGGTCCATGAGGGACTCGGAGCTACTTGATGAGAGCAAACGCGACCATTTCTTCAACACCTTTGGAGTATTCGGAGGAGCAACAAGCAATACCAGTGCAATACTGGCAAGTCTCCGCTCTAATGCTTTCCGCGAGAATGTGTCCTACCTTGAGATCATGACCGGAGCAGGCTCAGCGGCGGCTAACCTGGGCAGCAGAGCAGGCTGGGATGATAATTTCTCTGTATTATACAGCAAACTGATCGACAATGGCCTTTCTTCAGTATCTCAGAGCTTAAGCAATTATATTACCGACACTGAAAGAAATTCTTTAAGCATCTTGGAGAATAAGGGCGATCCAGGAAAAAATGTGACCGTCCGTTACATCATATCCGCTACAAGGACCATGTCCAGAGAAAAGGTCTTCGGCCAGCTTGCCGCGGCTTTTGACGCAGCCAATAAATCGGGCTTGGCTGTAGGAGTCACTCTTCTGAGCCCTGAGGACAATTATATTGCCAGAGAGAATTATTCTCTGCAGATGAAGATGGTCGAATTCCTTCACAGCGTCTATCCCAGGGTAAACATAGCCCTTCATGCCGGGGAGCTGACTCTCGGTCTGGTGCCCACCACTGACCTGCGCTTCCATATCAAAGAGGCTGTAGAGATTGGACAGGCATCAAGAATCGGCCATGGGGTGGACATAATGTGGGAGCAAAACTCCGATCAAGTTTTAAAGGAGATGGCCAGGAACGATGTGGCTATAGAGATCATGCCCGTGAGCAACCAAGTAATCCTGGGAGTCTCCGGGGAAGACCATCCCTTTCCGGTATACTTTAAACGCGGCGTGCCGATAGTCCTTGCTTCGGATGATGCCGGTGTGCTGCGAACCGATCTCAGCGAGCAATTTGTCATCATTGCCAGCGATTACCCTCAAATTAAGTACCAGGATTTTAAGAAGTTTGTGAGGAATAGCATCGAATATAGCTTCCTGCAGGGCAGAAACATTTGGTCGTCCAAAGGAGACTACTCTAAATTGATTCCCGAATGCGCCAGCTGTCGTCCTGGTGCCAAGCAGATCAATGCAAAGTGCAGGGCCCTCCTCGACAGCAGCGATAAAGCTGCAATGCAATGGAAGCTTGAAGGAGATCTCGCGGCATTTGAGAAAGGATATGCAAAAGGAAAGCAAGACATGGAATTTCATTCCTTGAGTCTTTCCTATCCCCGTGCTCCAGAACCTCCACATATCCTCATTATCCCAGCCTAAAATGACACCAGTGAGCGCCGGAATAACTACCTCAAAAAAACAGCCATTGGCTTGCAGATGCACTGCAAAATGAGCCGGCTCAATGAGCCCCTTGAGGAAAGCGGCTTCATAGCCGAGGTCTCCCAGCAGGTTCAAAGTCCGCTCTATTACCCCAAGGACTCGCCCTTGATAGTGACCTTGACCCGGGTATATTCCGAGCAGATCGGGAGAAACGACAACGCCATAGCCATTGGAGGGGGAACCTACGCCAAGGAGATGCCCAATATCGTGGCCTCCGGGCCCATGATGCCCGACCAGGAAGAGGTCGAGCACCAGGCCAATGAGTACATCGCCATCGACCAACTGATTAGTGTCACCAAGATCTACGTCCAGGACATATACGAGCTGGCAAGGTGAATGAGGCAGAGAAAAAGCAGCTAATAGGATGATCTGAAGATCCTTCGTCAAAGATGCCGTTCTGAAGAGAGCAGCGGAAGGCTGCTGCCTTCTCTACATCTTCAGGCTTTTCTTTCTTTTCAGCGCCTAAGGCCCCAATTGAATCCATCCTAATTGAGTCTGTCCTTAATTGAGGCTATTTGAGGCCATCCTTTTTTTGGCTCAGGATAGGCGTAACTGCTTTTTCTACCCACCCAGCAGGATGGTGACCGCCGCAATTACTATCCCGATGATGGCGGTGCCAAATCCCATGATCATCCTGGCGGAGGCGCTCTTCTCATATGCTCTATGGTATCCAATTATGAAAAGCAGGCAGATTCCGAGCAGATTGGATATATTCAGGGCAGTCTTCAAATCTTCCACTAAAAAGAAAGGGGCAACAACAGCGAGGCCTGCTATCGTAGAGATAACAAATGTGGCGGAAATGATGTTAATGGCATCCCGTTTGGATAGCATCCTTTTTATTCCGACTTCGTTGAGATACTTCATTAAATTCCGGTATAATTCCATCCTCTTTTCATAGTTTATATTCCGGAGGATGGTATCATCAAGCTGTTCCCTTATGAGCGGTATTGCATCATCTCTGTTTTGTTCCGACCGGGAGAGATCGATTATCTTATTTTCCATTCTTATATTGTACCGTCTCTCCCAGGCATAGAATAAGCCGTCTGCTATCCCCCAGGCCATGCAGCAAAAGAGGGCAGGATAGATGATCTCCCAGTATGCCGCCTCATCGATGGCAGCATAGCCTCTTAGGACGCTGGTAAAGGTCATGGCGATTATCACGGCATAGATGGCCTCAGCGCCAGCCCAGTACCTGCCGATGTAATCAGCAAGGTTCATGATCATCAATCCCTTTCGGCAATCTTCTCTAATCATTCCTCAATTTGCCGGACTACAATGGTACCGGAAATTCTATTGAACAAGCGCTGCTTGCTTCCTCTGTTGATGATCCAGGCAGCCAGGCAGTCAATAGGCAGAAGAAAGGCCTTTCCAAAGCTTTCCACAGCAGCGTCAGCCAGTCCGATATCCTCTCCCGATCTGCCGGTAACGGCTATATTCATGACCATCTTTCCCAGCGACTGCCCCCGGTAGCCCTCCAGTGCAGTCCAATAAATGAAGAGCATAAGGGAATGGAGCAGCGCTCCATCATACCCCAGAGCCTCCAGCTTCAAGACCATCATCACTCTATGCCAGAGAATTCCAATGAGCATGATATCAATCAGCCAGGCCCAAAACCGGTCTCCCCAGCTTGCCAGGGCTAATCCATTCTCCTCGCTCCATTGGGAAATCTCGCCTGCCCCGTTCCTGCCCATTTCACCCTCTGCTTTTCTACTATCTCTCTTTCTGCTTTCTCTCCTGACTCATGTTCTCTCCTGGCTCACGCCTTCTTCTTTTTCTTATACCAGTATCCTCCGACAGCGCCAATTATGAGCAGGAGAACGATCGTAGGCAGCAGCAGAGATGATGATTCCTCTTTGACGGTCACCGGTATCTTCATGCTCTCCGAGATCACTGTGTCGCCATAGACATCGGTATACTTGATTTCGCTATTGATGCCATACTCTTTGGGAGTAGCATCGGAGTCGACATCGATCTTGAAGACCACCGTCTTCTCCTCTCCCGGCTGCATGCTTCCGATGAAGGCCTGATCATCGGTGGAGGAGAAGGGCTTGAATATGGACAGCCTGGCCACTGCATCCCTGATGGGATCCTCGCCTATATTCCTGTAGGTGGCAGAGACTTCTTCCTTCTTGGATCCGGCGGATAGGGTTCCCGAGGCATTAAGAATCTCAAAGTCTGCCTCTTTCTTTACGGTTATGATGATAGGCACGCTCTGATTGGCCTTTTGATAGACATAGGACTCCCGGTAGTTGACCAGACTTTGGACCCCTCCCTCGGTGAGAAGCTTGGCGGCATAGACCCGGACATTGTCCTGATAGTCGTAGGAGAGATTCAGTTGAAGGGAATACTCTCCTGCCGGAGCATGCTCTCCGATCTTTATGCTGAACTGCAGAGGCTCTTTGGTCTTGTCTCCCGACTTAAGGGACTCCACCACCTGGTCTCCGGACTTGACCTCGATCTGCGGACTTAGAGAGCTTAGGGTGGCAGTGATCCCCAGAGCAGTAGGCTTGGAGTACTCCTTTTGCAGCTCTGATGCAGCCAGTGCGTATTCTTTGGGATTTTGGGGAGTCTGGTCCTCTTTAAAGCCCAGTATCCGGCCATAGTTGGTCAGATCCAGATAGACTGTGACTGTATCTCCCCGCCCGAACTCATCCGTCCCGGAGATGCTGGCCGATATATCGGGACCACCCTGCATGGTGTAGTAATTGTCTCCGCCCAGCTCATAAGGAATATAGGTGCTCTGGCCGGAAGCTGCTGCCAGCATTGCCGGCACCATTAACGGCAGAAGTACGGCCAATTTAACCAAATTAATTTCCATAGATCCTTCTCCCTGATCTGCCAATACTGATTCGATGTTTCTCATTCGCTAATGCAATTTTTTTCTATTATCCAACGGCAGAATTTCTCTTATTATGTCTCTTCCGCCTGGCACCGGTCGTGGCCTCACGCCTGATCTCCGCCCGGATCATGAGCACCACCAGAACGGTGAAGGTGGTGAGAAGAGCGAAGACCACTGACAGGACTGTCACCAGCCCGAAATTGCTGATTATATTGAAGGGCGAAGCCACCAGAGCGGCAAATCCGCAAAATACGGTCATTCCCGAAGCCAGTAGGGCTGAGCCTATGCGGTTCACAGTGATCTTCATCGCCTCGTGGGGATTGCCGGCATTTTTTAGCTCCTCATAAAAGCGTTCCATCATCAATATGGCATACTCGGAACCTACTCCCAGGACTAAAGCGCCCAGCGTGGCGGTGAGGGGAGTATACTTCAATCCGCCATAATACATGACCAGCCCCATCCAGCCGATCACCACCAGCATGGGCAGCACCACAAGCAGGGCCTTGACCATATCCCGGTAAATGATGAGAAGCAGCATAAATATGAATATCAATCCAAGGATGGTCATCTCCAGCCTGCCTTCAGCTAATGCACTTTTAACTGAATTATTGAGCACAATATCTCCGGTATCCACAACGAAGACATCAGGAGGCGGGGTCATCCAGGCCATATCCTTCTCTAGCTCGACAACAAGCCTGGCAATTCCCTCCGTTCCCAGGGTGGTTTGGGAGTTGCCGATGTTTACGTCGATGTTGGCAGTATTGTGGCCGCTCAGATAAGTCCTCTGAATCGCCAGAGGCAGAGCAGATACTATCAGCCGAACTCTATCTGGATCCTCGGGTATCTCGCCGCCGTTAGCTTCCTTGATGTAGGTTGCTATGCTCGTGGCGCTGACCACCGAGTCTCTGGATCGGATCATATAGCCGGCGAAATCATCCATCCACTTGAGGATCTCCGGATTTGTGATATCTTCCGCCTGAACGATGTATTTGATGGAGTCCGTTCCGCCAAAGATGCTCTTCATGTGATCCAGATTGACCAGAGGCGGAAGGTCTTGAGGGATGAAATTCTTTTGATCGGCATCAACCTGGACCATGGTATCGGTGAAATTTCCTATGAGTCCAAGGGCCAATGCCACGACCAGAACCGCCCGCCATCTTTGCACCACAATAGTGGCGGTCTTCTCCAGGTGGCTGCCGATGGAAGAGGTATCTGCCCCAACGTCTTTTCCACCCTTGCTCCGGGGCCATCTCTTCTCCGCGGCATAGAGAACGGTCATGTTGACGAAGAGAGCGGATAGATAGCACATGACCAGGCCAATGATGCAGGTCCTGCCGAAGTCCTTGATCATGGGCACAGGGGAGCTGAGCAGGGAGAGAAAGCCGGCTTCGGTAACCAGCAAGGCGATGATTACCGGCAAGGCCACATTGTTTACGGTATTGACCGCAGCGTCAAAGGGACCGAGGCCACCAGTGCTCTCCTCGTGCATCCGGTTATGAAACTGAATGGCATAGTCTATTCCGATTCCTATGAGAACCGGAAAGGCAGCAAAAGAGACCATGGTCATGGGTATATGCAGCAGACCCATGGCTCCAAATGTCCAGATTATTCCTAAAAGGACAATTGGTATGGGAAGAAGCGACCATCTGACATGCCGGAAGACCAGGAGAAGGGCAAAGACCATCAGCAATGCCGCCAGGGCAAATACCTTCCCATTGCTCTTATTCATCTCCTCAACTATTGCTGCCTGAAAGGCGGGATCTCCGGTGATGGTCATGCCGTAGTCCGGTGGAAATTTTGCATACTTTATGGCCTCATCCGTCTCGGACAGGAGTTCATTTCTCTGGGCATCGTTAAGGGTGGTGGGCATGCCTACAATCATCCGGGCATGGCTGCGATCGGCCATAACTGAACTGAGCTGATAGGGACTGGCTGTGGATAGAATCTCATCTATCCTCGTTTGGGACGGTATCTCTCTTATGCCTCTGCTCTTAAACTCCATATCGGCTACCAGATCGGCCAGGCTTTGCACGCTGATGACATTATGGACCTGCTTTATATGATCGGATAGACGCAGGCCGGCTCGGAGAGCCTCTTCTTGAGCCACGTCGTCTGCTTCCATTAAAATTACTATGGTGTCAGTGCCGAAATTTTCCTCGTAGAGGTGACTGAATATCTGATATAGAAGTGAGTCTTTTTCCACCATGCTCTCTGTGGTCATGCCCTGGCTTTCTACCTTCTGGGCATAATGAATGGAGCCAATAGTCAGAAGCAATGCTGCTGCTATTATTATTGCAGGATTATTTGCGATCCATACACCAAGTTTCTGCCATCCGGTCATGGATTAGATGCCTTCTACTCAGATTTATGATAAGAGGAGCCGCATATTGCCTAAAATTCGCCTTACCTCAGATTTAAAATAATCGCTTTTCAAGGATAAATAACTTTTTCTTCAACTTCAGGGGCTAAGCCGCTGACGGAATTTGCCGTTGGCATCGGCAAAGAGCATATCTATGAAGGGACCAAAGTCCATCATGGCTTGTCCGCGTCTCATCTTCATCACAGTGAATGCTACCATGACCTTGAACCTAGAATATCAGAAGATCCATCGATAATCGATGAGAAGAAATGCAGTTGACGCCAAAAGATGCATGAAGGATTTTAATGAGACAAGCTAGATTTAAAGAAATCGCGGGGTATGTAAATGCCAGAGATTCAGGACTCTACAGCAGCGATCATCGACCATAAGCTTGACATAGAAAATAGATCAATAGCCAATCCAAGGAGGAATCACCATATCTAAAAAGACCAGGAATGCGCTGTGGTTTCTATTAATTGCATCGCTGCCTTTCGTTTTATTATCCGGCGTAGAGGCCCAGGCGGGAATCTATCCCAGTTATTATGGCCCCTATGCTCCCAATCCCACCGGACAGCAGGAGTACTGCGAGAATATGATGGACCCCGGGACCTATAATGTACTATGGGCTCATGGTCCGCAGCAAAATTGGGACTGGCAGTATCTGGACGAACCTCTGGAAATGGAGGCGGACATAAAATATGTAGTAACTTACGACTCCTTCGGCGATATTTCTATAGATGAGATAGAGGATTCCAGTCTGACCGGATTTACAAAGCTCTGCTGCAGAAATCAGGGACCGGATGAGCTGGCCCTGAGCCTGGAACCATCATCTGATTCAGGCGATGAATGAACGGGAACAGCGCCGGATCAGGCGACAATATCCCTGAATAGATGAATAATCGGGATTCATTCTCTATCAATCTTTTTTCCCGTCCAGAATCTCCAGGGCCTCCAGGAAACTATCGTTCTCCTCCCGCCGGCCTACTGTGACCCGCAGGCATCTTTCCCCGCAACCATGGAAAGAGCTGCAGTCCCGGACGATTATCCCCCGGCAGAGCAGCTGCTCGGCTAAGGCCTTTGATTTGTGGCGGGTTTTCAAAAAAAGGAAATTGGCCCGGGAGGGCAGGGCGCAGGGCAGCTTCTCCCTCATCCTCTCCCGCTCAGAGACTATTCTTCTTACACATTCTTTCATCCACTCCAGATCTGCCAGAGCGGCGGTGCCGGCGGCCAGAGATGGGCTGCTGATGCTGAACATGGGAGCCACGCGCCGGTACTGCTCTGCAATCCAGGGAGGAGCGATGGCATAGCCCAGGCGCATTCCGGCTAGGCCGAAGGCCTTGGATAGGGTTCTGCCCACCACCAGGTTCTGGTACTCCCTCACCAGCCCTGCCAGGCTTTTTCCGGCGAATTCAATATAGGCCTCATCCAGGAAGACTATGGCATCCGTTTCCTCCAGCACGGACCGGACGCTATCCTCAGAGAGGACCTCTCCGGTAGGGTTGTTGGGCGAGCAGAGGAAGACCATCTTCAAGCCTGGGAGATGCGGGTGCAGGGCAAAGCTTTCCGCACGCGTCTGATATTCCGGCCTGGCACCGCAAAGCCCCGCCGCCAGGGCATAGTAATTGTAGGTGGGCACGGGGATGAGGGCCCTGTCACCCCGCCCCAGAAAGATGCGGCAGATGGTGCTGATGATCTCATCCATGCCCGCTCCCGCAACCAGCCACTCCGGCGAAAAACCGGTATAGCCGGCCAGAGCCTCCAGAAAGGGGCGAGAGTCGGGGTACCGGTGAAACGGCCCCTCCTGCAGAGCCGCTCCTACGGCAGGGCTGGGCCCATAGGGATTCTCGTTGCGGCTGAGAACAATCAGATCCTTCAGGGGCATGCCCAGCCGCATGGCTGCCTGGTGGAGATCGGGTCCTGCCTCGTCCTCATCCAGATGGGATAGAAAGGCAAGTACATTCTTGGCGAAATCTGCCTGCTCTCTCACAGATATTTCCCTGAAGGCTATGGTATTTATTCATTGGCCGGACGATTCCAGTCCATCAAAATCCTTTTATCGCTTCCGATGCGATCCTCGGGCATGTTCAAGATCGGCCTTGTCAAGCTAGGAAATATAGCCACATCCACGGTCATCGATCTGGCCCTGGATGAGATCGCTGAGCGCTCCGACATCGAGTTCAAGATCATCAGCTTCGGCCCCAAGATGACCCGAAAGGAGGGCGAGGCCTCAGAGGAGCTGAAGGCCTGGGCTCCAGAGCTGGTGGTCATCTGCAGCCCCAATGCCGCCACGCCCGGCCCCACAGCAGCCCGGGAGAAGTTCAAGGGGCTGCCCACCATCGTCATCTCCGACGGCCCGGCCAAGAAGGAGGCCCGCGATGCCCTGGCTGGGGAGGGCTACGGCTATATCATCCTGCCCATGGACCCGCTCATCGGAGCCAAGCGCGAGTTCCTCGACCCGGCGGAGATGNNGATGGCCCTCTTCAACTCCGACGCACTGAAAGTGTTGGCAGCTTGCGGAGCCATAAGGCTGGTGCAGGAGGAGCTGGATGCGGCCATGATAGGCATTGCTGCGGGGGAGGCCAAGCTTCCCGCTATCCTGGCCACGCCGGAGAAGTGCGCCGAGAGAATGCACTTTTCCAATCCCTACGCCCGGGCCAAGGCCTTGGGCGCTCTTTATATGGCCCAGGCGGTGGCAGGCATCGATGCCGCTGCCTGCTTCCGCCTCAAGGAGCTGGAGGCCATCGCTCTGACTGCCGCTGCCGGCCACGAGGTCATGCGGGCGGCAGCGCGTCTGGCGGATGAGGCTAGAGAGATGGAGAAGGCGAAGGACAGCGTCTCCCGCCACCCCCATGCCCGCACCGGCGAGCTGATGAATAAGACCGGATTATTGGACAAGCCGGAGAAGATTTAAAAGAGGACACTTTCGCCCCGCGCGGATTGATCCTTTATAGGGGCCGGCGCTATAGGGGATATGTGGCAAGGAAGGCCGCGCCGACCCTACACGCTTCTGGGAGAGACGGGCCTTTCCGTTCACCCCTATTTTATTTCCCTGAGATTTAATTGCAACAGAGAAGCGGCTGAACTGCGGCAGAGAAAGCCTTTAGACCTACTAAGCCAGAAAGCAATCTGCTTTGCTCCCACCAGCCTCCAGCTTCGAGCTTTTCATCGCCCTGCGACATGTGGCATCTCACAGGCGTCAGACACTTCTCTCAGTTACCGCCGTGGCCCTGGCCGTCTCAATATCCCTTATATTCACCTCCCTGGGCAACGGCTCCCAGGAGCTTCTAACCGGGATAGTCCAGGACAAGCTACCCCATGTCAAGATCCTTCCGGATGGGGATGAGAAGTACATTCACCTCTATCGCAGTCTCCTGGATAGAATAGCTGATATCGAAGGGATCAGATCCTCCTCTGCCACCCTCTCCACCCAGGCCACCATATCCTTCAAGGAGAAGAGGAAAAATGCCGTCCTCCGCGGCATGGATCCTTTCCGGGAGGATGCCGTCTACAGGATCAGCGACTCGATGAAGGAGGGAGACCTCTATGCCGTACTGGGCGGCAATAATGTGGTCATGGGGATCAAGCTGGCCGACAAGCTCGATCTGAAGCTGGGAGACCGGATGGAAGCGAGCTTTCCCCGAGCTAAAGATGCCCGCTTGAGGCTGGCAGGGGTCTTTGATTCGGGAACGCCGCTGGATGAGAGCGTGGCCTATGTCTCCTATAAGACGGCCAGGAGCTTTCTTGATGAAGGAGATGTCGTAAACTCAATCGAACTCAAGCTGGAGGACATCGACCAGGCCCAGAGTGCATCTGCCTCCATCGATGCCCTGGGATATAACGCCATGAGCTGGCAGGAGGCGAATCCCGAGATCGTGAGATCGATTGAGGTGGGCGGATTCTGGAGATCTTTATCCATATTCTTCGTAATGATCATTGCCGCCTTTGGGATTGCCGCCATAATGAATATGCTGGTCCTGGAGAAGATCCGGGAGATGGGAATGCTCCTGGCTCTGGGTGCCGGGAGGCACAATCTCTTGAGAATATTCATTTACCAGAGCGCAATTCTCGGGCTACTAGGTGGGATCTCGGGCTGCATATTGGGATTAGCGGGCATAATTGCTCTGGGAAGCCTGAATTTCGGGATCAATGCAGGGGGAAGAGAGATAGGCTCAATTCCACTGGTCATAGACCCCTGGGACTTTCCCACCTATCTCCTCCTGGCCTTGGGCCTGAGCATTCTGGCGGGAGCCTACCCTGCCTACAGGGCCTCCAGGCTCTATCCGGTGGATGCTCTCAAGGGGGCAGAGAGAGCAGGCAAGAGGAAAACCTGGAAACCGACATTTCTGGAGTATAGTCTGGCCTGTCGTTGCCTCTCTTTAGGCTTTGAGGCAGCGGTGGCGGCAAGACATATCCTCTCCAACCGCAGGGGGACTGCTTTTACCCTTCTATCGGTAGCCGTGGCCGTGGGGGTGATCATAATGTCCCTGGGGCTTACGGAGGGGGTGCGGGCAGCGATCGTGGCCAATACCGTGGAGAAGAATCCCCATCTATACATAGAGCCCGAGACGGGAGAGGATTTCATCCACCTCTACCGCAGCCTGTCGCAGAGGGTCTGGGATTATCCCGGCGTGGTGGCGGTCTCCTCCCGGCTGGTGGGCCAGGGTGCGGCTCGATATAAAGAGAATGTGGAGGGAGTGGAGTTCATAGGGGTTGATCCCGGGCCGGAGTATGATCTCATGAACCTGCAGGGCTCAATCAAATCCGGAGACTTCTTTGATCTGAGATATGGCCGCAGTTCCGCTTTTCTGGGGACAAAGCTGGCCGAAAACCTGGAGATTCGGCCTGGGGAGAGGTTCGACCTGGTGCAGAAAGATAAGCTTCTGAGGCTGCGGGTGGCAGGCCTGGTGGAGAAGGGCACGGCCAAGGACTACAATCTGGTCTACCTGCCTCTGGAGACGGCTCAGAATCTGGTGGACCAGGGAGATGTGGTCTCGGAGATAGGGGTCAAGCTATCCGATTTTGAGCAGGCTCCCCGTGCGGCGGAGGAGCTGGAATACCGCCTGAACAAGGAGACCAGCTCCTGGCAGGAGTTCAGCCGGGAGATAGCCAGATTCGTATCCACCCAGTCCAGGATAAATCTGATCTTCTTCTCCATGATTCTCTTGATTTCGGGCTTTGTCATAGCCAACACCACCATCATGATCATCAGCCGCAGGACCAGGGAGATCGGAATAATGATGGCCATGGGCGCTTCGAGAAGGTCCATCCTCAAGATATTCCTCATGGAGAGCTTGCTCCTGGCCCTGCCGGGAGGAATCCTGGGCTCCCTGGTCGGTCTGGCGGTGGGAAGGATGATAGCCACATTCGGCCCGTCCGGCTTCGGCGGCGTAGCCCTCAGCTTTGACCTTCGGCATGATCTCATAGGTTATTCCATACTCTTCGCTTTGGGACTGAACTTTCTAGCGGGGCTCTATCCCGCCGTCAGGGCATCGGATCTCGATCCTGTGCAGGCCATAGCATCAGAATAAAGCATCAAATTTTATCTCCTTGGAAGACAATAAAAGCATAGGTGTAAACCATGGAGTTAACCGAGGCCATCAGATCGAGGAGAAGCATTCGCAAGTATGAGGATCGTCCCATTGAACAAGACAAGCTCCTTCGCATTCTGGATGCGGGAAGGCTGGCCCCTTCGGCCAGAAACCTGCAAGACCGGAAGTTCATAGTGGTGAGCGACCAGGATAAGCGCAGGAGGCTCTCGGAGGCTGCTAACGGTCAGCCATATGTAGAGAAGGCATCTGCGGTGATAGTTGGCTGCGCCACTGAGCCGGAAAATATCATGCCCTGCGGCCAGTTCTGCTATCCAATAGATTTAGCCGTAGCATTGGATCATATGAGCCTGGCGGCAACCGCCGAGGGGCTGGGCTCATGCTGGATAGGAGCATTTCAGGAGGACAAGGTAAAGCAGATACTGGATATCCCGGAGAAGATTCGGGTGGTAGCGATGCTGATTCTGGGCTATCCGGCAGAGTCTCCTGCAGCCAGGCCTCGAAAGAAGCTGGAGGAGATAACAGTCTACGATAAATGGGAAAATTGATGGGAGCTAAGGTCAGGAGGTCCTTCGCCTCGAGCAGCGTGAATATTATGGGGGAAAGAGCTACTGGTATCATTGGCAAGCAAGGCCGCGCCGCCCTAGATGCTTCTGGACAAGACAGGCCTTCCGGTTCACCCGACTTTTTTGAAGGTTAATTGGATGCAAGAATGGTATTTTCCGAAATGGAGGGCCCATCCATACTGGCCAAAGCCTGTGCCATCATCGAGCTCATAAGAGCCGATCTTGTATTGGGAGCCGGGATATTCGTGGTGGCCGGCGAGCTTCTGGGTCAGGGAAGGCTGCCTCCCCTGCCGGAAGCGCTGTTGGGATTTCTCACCGGCCTTTTCATCTCCGGCTCGGCCAACATCTCCAATGACTATTTTGACCGGGAGGTGGACCGGATCAACCAGCCCGGTCGCCCTCTGCCCTCCGGACGGGTCTCGGTAATAGAGCTATGGACCCTCTCCCTCCTCTTCGCCGCCGTTGGCCTGGGCGCAGCAGCCCTGCTCGGATGGCCGGTACTGGCTTTGGCCGCAGCCATCTGGACTGTTGCCTTTCTCTACAATGTGTTGCTCAAGGAGATGGGGCTCTTGGGGAACCTGTGTGTCGCCTTTTGCGTGGGCATGACTATTATCATCGGCGGGACGATAGTGGGATCTATAAACGGCATTGTTCTGACCTTCGCTGCTCTCGCCTTCCTCTTTGATCTGGGAGAAGAGATAGCATCGGATGCCATGGACGTCAAGGGCGATGTGCTGCGATCCTCAAGCAGCATTGCTAAAAGGAAGGGCAGGATCTATGCTCTGCGGCTCTCGGTGGGGATACTGGCGGTCTTCATCCTGCTCACCTTTCTTCCCTTTCTCATGGGCTGGCTGCCATCCGCCATTTGTACCTGACCTGGGGGATGTTCGTTGCCGCCTTCATACTTGCCAATCTCATTTGAGTGAGAAACAGATCAGTCTCTAAACACCAGGAATAATGTGATATCATTTTCATTCGGCCCTTGCTGCCGTAGAAGCTGCCGCTCCCGCGGGGAATTTCACACCACGCAGGCCAGAAGATCCTTGCTGGTGATTATGCCCACCAGGGCTCCATCCTTCAATACCGGCAGCCTGCGGATGTTATGCTCTCGCATCAGAACGGCAGCCTCGGCAGTGGATGCATCCAGGTCGATGCTGACCAGAGGCCCTGGAGTCATGATCTCACTGACAATCACCTGGGCCGGGTCCCGGCCCTCGGCAAAGACACGCAGAAAGATCTGGCTGGTGGTAACAATGCCCAGGCACTCCTTGAGCAGGCAATCCCTGGCCACCAGCACAGATCCCTTCTTCTCTCCCGCCATCCTCTTCACCGCCGTCAGCACTGTGTCTTCCGGGCGCACCATGGCAATGGGATAGCTCATCAGATCACGAACTCTCATAAAGGATCAATCCATTCCCCAACCGATCATACCACAGCTCTCAGTCATGCTCAACCAGATAAGCATAATACCTGCAAGCATATGAATATTCAGGTCCTT
>DAWB01000143.1:16094-18480 GCA_002505805.1 Methanosaeta sp. UBA80
GCCACGCTTAACCTGTTGCCTATGCCTTTCCCCGCCGCCAATCTCCTGGGAAACCTGGTCGGTCTCTATGATCTTTTTGAGGATAATGGTTCCATCTCCCAGATGATCCACGGCGATTAGATCTCCCGGCATAAGGTGCAGGCCATATCTAATGGCAAGAGGAAGCTGAATCCTGCCGTTATCATCAATATTGGTAATCAATTCATCACCAACTGCATTCCTTGATCCCGGTTTATAAAAGGCTTATTTTGAGATGAGGTTCATATGAAATGCGAATAGCAAGCAAATAGAGGCTGAGATGGAACGCCTGACCGGAAGGACTACCATTAAAAGTTCAGGCTGATCAGCGATTCGGCCCCTTGAGCCTGCCAGATGCGGCCGTCTCTGAAATGTGCCCTGCTTCAGCAATCTATGCCGCTGCAGGCAGAATGTTTCTTCTCTTCCTTGGGGCTTTCATGGAACTTGATCATCTTTTCCACCTCGAACTGGCCGGAGAAAGACTCATGGAGCTTGACGTCCTTGCTGAACATCTTATGCATTCGGGCGTCGCTTTGCCAGGTTCCGTTAAACGAATTTCTGGTCTGCATGGCCACGGTGTGGACCGGGCTGGCTCGGAGCATCGCTTCAATCTTCTTGGCATCGGTCATGTAGGAGGCAGGATTTGTAGAGGCGAAGTAGCTGCTGCCTTCCCTCTCCATCTCCGTGACGGAGAAAGTCTCCGCTATCTCCGCACCTATGCCTCCCCAGAAGGCCTTGGAGTGGATATATTTCATGCCCACCATGGGGGTCTTGCCGGAGAAGGCCAGCTTGCTGCTCTCATAGAGGTTCAAGGGCACGGATGAGCCTTTCTCCATACCGGGAAGCATGGCCGCCCTCTGAGCTTGAACCGTTCCTGTATCAAGCTCCAGATCTCCCTCGCCGTACATGAAGTCAAAGTACTCTAGGGCAAGCTCTCTGTCCTTAACCGAGACGCCCACCTCAAAGGTGCCCGTCCCCACAACCTTTAGCTTGTTGCAGAAGTCGCCATCCTGCATCGGCTCGGTGATGGCCGGTGTGCCGGAAGACGGCCCGGCCCAGAGCAGAGTCAGGAGCAACAAAGCAATTGCAATGCCCTTCGTCTTTCTTCCCCTTTGCAGGTTTCTATATATCTCTTCTAGCTAAAAAAGTTATTGTGAGCAGATCTTAATCCCGCGGCAAAAGCTTCATCTCACTTTAGGTCATCACAGATCTCGAATGTACCGGGACCTTGCTGTGGTCATGGATGTAGCAGGAACCATATTGAAGATGTACCGGGTGGCCAAAGACATCGAGAGGGGCACCATATTGGAGGGAGTGATCACCTGGAAGCTGATAATAAAGAATAAAGGCAGGGCACTGGTTGTGCCTCAGATGGACCCCGAGGTCCTCTGCTGCTTTCGAGCTGATGAAAGCCTGGGGAAGGTGATCGCCGGTCGCGAGGAGATGCTGGCTATAAGCTGTTCCAGCAGCCCCATCTCCCGGGAGGATGCCATAGATATCATCCTTCGCACCCAGGCGCGCATTGGTGATCTCATGGATGTGCATTCAAGGGTAAAGGCCAGGTGCCCCGGCAATTACCATACCGCAGGCATGATCATTGATGTCTCGTGTCGTGAGGTCGTATATGCCATAAGCACTGGAGGCGTCCCCTTCGCAGGAATGAAAGAGGTCATCTGCGATCTGAATAGCATGGGGGCAGATATATTCGTGGCCTCGGGAGACAGTATGAGAAGCCTCTCTGGCCTCCAGGATCTGGGCATAAGCCTCAGCCAAATATATCCGGTCTCCAGCCCTATCAAGAAGAGAGAGATAGTTGAGGATTTAAAGAAAAGATACAGACGGGTTATAATGGTCGGCGACGGCCTTAACGATATTTATGCTTTGCAGTCTGCAGACCTGGGGGTATTAACCATCCAACAGGAGACCCATCCGGCAAAAGAATTACTATCGTCAGCCGATGAAATAATCAAGGACATAAGGCAATTGCCTCAAGTGGTAAGAAGGAATAGTTAAAATATTTAGATATATCTATAATATAAGATCAGTACTCTCCAGTCCTTTGTTGTTTTAGCAGCTCCTTTCAAGGATGGATGCAGTTGCGATCTCCGATCACCAAGACAATTTTAGGAAAAGTATAAATACTTAGATCGTAAACTTATATTTGATAACCTTCTAAAATTGATTTGGAACATGTCATAATGAAACTTGTCAGAGGTAGCCAGGAAATGTTCGAAGAGCTATTGGAGATATACAGAATCAAGGTCGAAGAGATTGAAAAGGAGAAAAAAGAAGCACAAGCCATGATTTTGCTGGTTTCAGCCATGGAAAAGATCTCCCAGGAGATGGATTCCAAACAGAGCGATATAGA
>DAWB01000143.1:18575-18723 GCA_002505805.1 Methanosaeta sp. UBA80
GCATTGGACAAACATGCCCGATCGCTCATCGATATAATGATGGATAGACCGGGAATATTTACCACCAATGAGCTCGTGGATATGATGGGCTTGAATAAAACCACAGTCATAAATGTGATGAAGCGAGCCCATGAACTCGATCCGATGC
>DAWB01000043.1 GCA_002505805.1 Methanosaeta sp. UBA80
TTGATGGCCAGTCCCTTCTCCGAAATCTCATTGGGCGGCAGGACGGCTAAACCCTTTTCCAGCGCCTCGGTGACGGATACGAACTTCTTGTAGCCGGACAGCTCGCTCTCTGCCTCCACCACATTTCCCAGCGGCAGCATAACCCCGCCAGAGACATAGATGGCTCCCCGCAGCATGGAAATGCCCATATGGCTGCCCGCATCTCCGTCCACGATTATTCTGCCGGTCTGCTCGATGGGGCCTCCCTTGCCTCCCAGGCGCATGAGATCCACACCCAGGCTCGAGCCCAGGCGGCTGCCCGCATCGCCCTGGACCCGGACCGTCTCGCCCTCTCGCAGGGCCTGCACCATCCTTCGAAAGCTGATGCCTCCTACGGTAGCGTCCATATCCAGCCTCGATCCAAGGTGCTGCCAGTAGAAGTCGAAGGAAAAGTCGCACAGACACCTCTCGCCGGATGCCTTTACCTCAAGCACGGCCCTCTCGCCTTTCATGGTATCACTTAATGCTCTGGAGGGGATTGTCGCCGGCCAGGCGCTTGGAGAGGTTTACCCCCACCACGGTGATGAGAATAGCAACAATTGCGGATATGGCCAGATACTGAACCGACTCCACCATGCCAATGCCAAATTTCAGATCGGCATTGCTGGCCAGTATGAATCCTGTTGCAGACCAGATCACCAGTCCCGTGGCCAGAAGGAAGAATATATAGGATATAGATCGAGCGTCTCTTATGCCCTCCAGATACATGTCCATCGCCTTTCCCAGGTTGATGCACAGCGCCGCTACCACATACCACCAGATGCTCTCATGCAGATAGATCATAACCAGGATGAAAAAACCGGGCGATACAGGCTCATGATAGTACTGCCAGGAATAGGCAAATCCCCTCACCGTGGCGATGATCACCAGCATGGCCGCCAGGATGTAGGTGATAAAGGCGATCTTTCCGGCATAAAGGGACTTTCGAAGAGTCTGCTTGGCCTCCTCCATGGAGTCGTCCAATCCCAGGCCCCGGAAGAGCAGATAGAGCCCCACCGCGCCGGTGATGGCCACCACCGCACCATTGGGGTACCCCAGAAGGCTGAAGATGGCGAACATAAGAAGAGCCAGTGCAGGAGGAATGAATACGGTATGGCTGATCTTGGGATCGGTGAAGACCTGCTTGAGAAGGTAATAGGTGCTCTCCAAATTGGGGCTCTGCTTGACTAAAATCCGTCTCACTCCATCTACCCTGACCCGGGATTGGATGATGGGAAGGATGGCCTCATCCTCGGCACCGTCAGATACGACGATAACCCCCTGCGGATGAAGCTGGGCCAGGAGAGAGTCAAGCTGGGAGGAGAGCTTGCTGTCCGAGGCCAGTCCCAGCTTCATGTCCCCCGCCAGCGAGGCGATCTCCGCTGATTTGCCGGAGGCAATCAGCTCATCTAAAAGTTTTATGCCCCCAAAAATGGTATTGACGTCCGAGTCCTCCGGATCTGCCATGCCCAGCTTGAGGGCGGCATCAATATTAGCCTGCCTTCCCACCACCGGACTCTCTACCCCGCCCTTGCGACCAAGATCATTGTCTCGGTCGATGCAGAGAACCAGGACGTCCATGTGATACTATTGTAAAAGATTGGTACTTAAAGGATTCTGTGACCATCGGCCTATATAGCTCCTCTCAAAAGCCATTTATTTTATCAGAGCAGCAAAGCCGGGATATGAGAGATGATCATGCCTCACTGATGCTCGCATCTATTATGGCTCTTGTGCTCCTGCTCCCCCATGCCTATGGATTTACATTGGATACGCAGTGCGTCGAGGACAATGCCGCCAACTACAACCGCAATATAGAAAATGCTCCCTACCTTCTGACCAGCTTTCTGGGCAGCGAGAAGATCAACCTGAATCTGGTCAAAGATAATGGAAGCCTGCTAAATGCCGGTCTCGATATGGTAGACGGCAGAATCGAGAGAGTGATCCCGGGCGGATTTGATAATGCTACCATCTCCTTTGCCGCCAGCGAGAGGGACATGAATGAGGTGATAGCGTCAAAGGACAAGATCGCCACATTCAAAAGTCTGGTCGACGAGGGCAAAATAGAGATCCAGGCTGAAGGCTTCTGGGCCCAGGCCAAGCTCAAGGCAGTCCTGTCCAGCGCCAGCGTCCTTCAGTTCGGATACGACCTGTTCTTCGGCTAACGGGCCAGGTCTATATTCTCTTTTATTATCTTCATGGCGCAATAGTCCCCGCACATGGTACAGACCTTGGAATCATGAGGAGATCGGCTGGCTCGAACCTTCCTGGCTGCTTCCGGATCTAATGCCAGTTGGAATTGGCTGTTCCACTGCATATCCCTTCTGGCCCGCCCCATGGCCAGGTCAGAGTCACGATCCTTATTCTTGATCATATCACCGATATGGGCTGCGATCCTGGCAGTGATGACGCCCTCTTTAACATCCTCCACATTGGGCAGTGCCAGATGCTCGGCGGGAGTGACATAGCAGATAAAGTCCGCTCCATAGGCACTGGAGAGGCTTGCTCCCACCGCAGCCACGATATGATCATATCCCGGAGCTATGTCCGTGACCAGAGGCCCCAGCATATAGAAGGGCCTCTCGGAGGTCATGCGCTTCATGACCAGGACATTGGCCTCTATCTCGTCTATGGGAATATGGCCCGGTCCCTCCACTATGGTCTGGACGCCAGCCGCCTGGGCTCTGTCCGCCAGCTCGGCATTGATGATCAGCTCCTGGATCTGACCCCGGTCTGTGGCATCATGCACCGCTCCGGCCCGCAGACCGTTCCCCAGGCTGAGCGTCACCTCATGCTCTTTCAGTATCTCAAGAAGGTAGTCAAAGTTGCGGTAAAGAGGATTCTCCTGATCATTATGCAGCATCCAGCCGATCATGAAGGCTCCCCCCCGGCTGCAGATCCCGCCAAACCTTCCTCCCTGGCCCCGCAGCCTCTCGATGCAGATCCTGTTTATGCCCGTATGAATGGCCATGAAGTTGGTGCCCATCCTGGCCTGCTCTTCGGTGGCCCGGAAGAGGTCNNTCCTCGGTCATATCCACCCCTGCTCCATACCTTCTTATGGCCTCGATGAAAGCCTGATAGAGAGGGACGCTGCCCACGCTGAGCGATGTGGCCTCTACCACCCTCCTTCTGATCTCCCTGAAGTCTCCTCCCGTGGACAGCTCCATAATAGTGTCCGCACCGCTCGCCTCGGCCATGCGGGCTTTAGCCACCTCCATCTCCACATCCACGATATCGCTGCTGGTTCCTATGGAGGCGTTGACCTTGGTTCGTAGCCCCTTGCCTATGCCTACCGGTTTAGTATATCGATAGGGGCTATAGGGAATCACTATCCTGCCTGCAGCCATTCCCCGGAGTATGAACTCAGGGGTCTTGCCCTCCGCCTGGGCAACGGTCTTCATCTCATCGGTCAGCCTGCCGGCACATGCATCATCCAACAAACCCAAATCAATTCACCGGTAGAAGGGATGGGGCCCAGTTATTTAGCCTTCTCGCCATTTTTCATAGCCGAAGACAGGCCATTATCTTCGAGGCCAGGCAAGAATCCGGCTCGAAAGATCTATAGCATCAAGATCCCCAACCTGCAAGCTATGGAATACTCATTTAAAAGGGGCTTCAAGCCCGACATAGAGCGCATCCATTCCGTGCTGGCCGAGGAATTCCCCACCGAGATAGCCGAGGCGGATGGCAAGCTGCAGTTATCCTATGGAGCCCTTAAAAGCATCTCTATCTGGATCGATGGCAAGAAGCTCAATGTCACCACCGAATCGGACTCCGGCGCATCCGACCAGGTGGTCCTGGATACCAACAAGCGCTTCCNNGCTGCAGATGGCCAAAAAAGAGGTGATCAAGGGAGGCGATTGACCGCAGTTAAAACAAGGTCAGCCTTCCCTCCACAAACTGCTCCACCAGATCGTTTGCACTTTCCAGATGCCAGTCCAGGATGGAATTGACCCTGGCCTCAACCGCAGCAGTCATCCTCATCTCTCCGCAGATCTGCACCCCCCGCAGCATGGGCTGGCTGATGGGCGAGCCTATCTTGCTCACCAGGGTGACATAAGCCTTGGCCACCCCCTCCATCTCCGCTATATCCTCGGCGATCTTCTGAGCCATGACATTGTAGATCTTGCCCACATGGCTGACGGGATTCTTTCCCGCTATGGCTTCCATGGTCATGGGCCGCATGGGAGTGATCAGGCCGTTGCCCCGATTTCCCCGACCGGTGGCTCCGTCATCTCCCATCTCCAGGGAGCAACCGGTGACGGTGAGGTAGATGTTCTCTTGGTCATCGGCGCAGTTGACGTAAACCTCAAGATTATGGCTCTCCGCTCCTCCGGCCACCTCTCCAGGCATTCTATCAAGCTGAGATCTGGCTTTGCTCTCCACCGCCTCCCTTACCCTCAGCTTGGCCTCTTCATACTCCTCTCTGGAGCCGATGAACCTGGAGACCATGGCCACGGCCACCACCAGGGTGAGATGGCTGCCCCTGCGCACGGCCATGAGCTTGATGTCCTCTCCCGCCCCCCGGACCTGCCGGACAACATCCTCCAGATCCAGAATCAGCTGCTCGGTTTGGCTCAGTGGGGCATATCCCACTCCGATGGAGGTGTCATTGGCCCCCCGGCCGATGAGGCTGGCAAGCTCCGGAGCCCCCTGCTCCAGGCGAGGCTCCACCCGGAAACGATGCAGATTTGAAGCCGTCTTCCACAAATGCGATGCCGTTGCTTCCTTAATGATCTCTGCCAGGGATTTTCTCTGCAGCCGGCTGGCCCGGCCTCCTACCACCACCGAAGGTGGCTTGAGGATTTCGCCTCCTCCGAATTGCGGAGCGCTCTGTCCGGCGATGATCAAAACCTTGTCCACATTGTGATGCAGAATCTGGCCGGACTCCTCCAGATAATGGCGGCATAAAGAGCGGGAGATGGCTTCGGATATGCCGTCGGCCAGGGTGTCGGGATGGCCCTGGCCCTTTCTCTCCACCACCTCATACGGCGGCGTAAATGGCTTATTTATAACGATCATAAAGATCCGGATATTACTCCAGACGGACTGTAATTAATAACTTTGCAGAATCACAAACCCTCCGGACTTGACACAGGAATGAGTTTATAAGCATGAAAAGGCAAAAGCCCATACTTATATGAGTGAAACATCGGCCATTCCCGGTCAAGACAGCATTCAAGAGTCCTATATCAAGAGAATAGCCGCCCTGCAATCCGACAACAAGAGCCTTACGGATGAGCTGGAGACGACTAGAATGGAGAGGGAGGAGGTCAGAGCCAAGCTCTTCGAGTCTCTCATAGCCAACAAAAAGTATCTGCGGGAGCTGGAGCGGCTGAGGAAGGAGAATCTCACCCTCAAGAGGATGCCGCTGTTCCTGGCCACGGTTTTGGAGATGGGGCCGGACTATGTCCTGCTCCGCCAGCACGGGAACAATCAAGAGTTCATCACCACTGTTCCCGATGAGCTGCAGGGCGACATCCAGCCCAACTCCCGGGTGGCAGTAAACAACTCCCTGACCATCGTCAGGGTCCTGGACCGCTCTGTTGATGTTCGGGCCAAGATCATGGAGCTGGTGGAGGCCCCCGATCTCTCCTACGATCAGGTGGGCGGCCTGGACAGCCAGATTCAGGAGATCAGGGAGACGGTGGAGCTGCCCCTAACCAATCCGGCCATCTTCCAGGATATTGGCATTGAGCCTCCCAGAGGAGTCCTGCTCTATGGCCTTCCCGGCACAGGCAAGACCATGCTGGCCAAGGCCGTGGCNNCGATATATTCCAGATGGCCCGGGAGAAGGCGCCAAGCATCATATTCATAGACGAGATCGATGCCGTAGGGAGCATTCGCACCCATGACGGGACCACGGGGAGTGCTGAGGTCAACCGCACCATGATGCAGCTTTTGGCGGAGATGGACGGCTTTAGAACCAGGGGCGACATCAAGATCATCGCCGCTACCAACCGGATCGATATCCTCGATCCGGCCCTGCTCCGCCCCGGCCGCTTCGACAGGATCATAGAGATCCCCATGCCCTCGACGGAAGCGCGGCTGAAGATATTGGAGATTCACTCCCGCAAGATGAAGAAGGAGGAGGATGTGGACCTCTTCGAGATCGCCAAAGAGACGGAAGAGGCAAGCGGTGCCGACATCAAGGCCATTGTGGTGGAGGCGGGCATGAACGCCCTGCGCCGGGGTGCATCCGTGGTATCCAGAAGGGACTTCGATGCAGCGATCAGAAAGGTGCTGGGTGACGAGGTCCAGGGATCGGAAGAGTCCATGAGGATGTTCTCTTAGAGCTTTTCTTGGGGCATGAGCCCCCTTTATTTTTTATTGGCATTCCTCCGACACCATGGTCAGTTATTGACCATAAAATTAGTGAATGAGCACCTGCAAGTCTTTGTTTTCTCCCCGAAAGCACCTGTCAGGCTGATCCTCTGATCTGTGATCCGCGCGTGATCCGGAAACGTTTAAATATACTTTTTCTCTTTCAGCGGTGATGAATCTTACAGCCATAGCCGGAATGGCCGATCCCCTTCGCCTGGCAAATTTAACTCAGCAGACTGTGGATTCATTGACCGGCAGGCACGTGGATCTGGTCTTCGTCCAGATGATAGCCAATGCTTTAAGTGAGATCGACGTAACATCTATTGTATTATATACTATACTAGTTATATTAATAATTATTTTAACAAGATCGGCAGCCTGTATCGCCGACCGCATGCTGGTGAATTATTTCCCCACTGTAGCAGCCAAGATCCAGATGAAGATGGACCAGACCATGCAGCTCATGATCCGCCGGCTGGCCTCGGCCACCATCTATGCTATCGGACTGATGCTGATCATCTACCAGATACCACAGCTTAGAAGCCTGGTCACTGCCGTCGTCGCCGGTGCAGGCATAGCCGGCCTGGCCATAGGCTATGCGGCCAAGGATTCTTTGGCCAATTTCACCTCCAGCATATTTATTGCCGTATTTCAGCCCTACCGGGTGGGCGATCTGGTGGACTTTCGGGGCGAGTACGGCCAGATAGAGGATCTGACCCTGCGTCACACGGTTATCAAGACCACTGACAACAAGAGGATAATCGTACCCAACAGCATCATGAGCAACGAGCCAATCATAAACTGGTCCATCCATGAGCAGGAGATCTCCTGGGTGGTGGACTTCGACCTGGAAAAGGCATCGGACATAGACCGGGCCAGGGAGATCATAATCCAATCTGCCAGCAGCCACCCCATGGTGCTCAAGGACAGGCCCATGAGCGTTCAATTGGTCAGCTCCCAATACTCAGAGCTGATACTGCGGCTGGAGGTCGCCGTTCCAGGAAGGAATGTGGCCAAGGGCATAGGCTGCGATATCAGAGAGGCGGCGAAAAAACAGTTCGAGAAAGAGGGGATATCTCCAGCCTTAAGAGAATGATGGGACATATTTCATTTAGCATTATTCACACCCTACTTTCGATGAATGGGCTAAGCTTCATAATCTTGTGCTTTGCATAGCTATATGAAATAAGCAGGAGGGTCAATATGAGAATAGCATCTTCTTATTTGATTGTGTTCTCAATTCTGCTGGCCTCGTGTGCCGCAGAGGATAGCCAATCCGGGCCGTGGGATGATGTTCAGGAATTGGATTCAAGCGGCCGACCTATCAGCAATTCATACAACCAGCCTATGGGCGATTCGTACAGCCAGCCTGTGGTCGAGCCATTTAACGACACCGAAGGCGAGCCATGGGAAGATGAGACAACAGATCGGGATTATGAAAGCCAAACATCTTCAGGTGACAATGCGATTTCCCTCTATGATACTTATTCCCAGATCCCCAATGCGCCGGAGACGACGAGCCTTGCATTTTCCGTATCGGATCTGGACGGGGACAAGGCAGCCGACCTTCTGGTCATGAACATCAGCGGCCAGGCGGAGACAGAAGACTTTAACTCCAGCATATCCGCTCTCAGCGGCGCAGATGGCAGCATCCTGTGGCAGAAGGATTATCCCGGCTCGCTGGTCTATGCCATGACCGCAGGAGATCTCAATGGCGACGGCGGGGCCGATGTCATGGTGAACCAGGTCCTAGCCGGGCAGGAATTGAGCCTCTCCAGCAGCATTTCCGTTTTCGATGGATCCAACGGCGAAGAGATCTGGAGCCGCCCACAGAGCATGGCCATGACTGTGGCCTATCCGGTGAAGGACAGAGACGGGGACGATGCGCCTGATATTGTGGTGCACACCTTCCATATAGACGGCATGAACGGCAGCCTGTCCACCCGCATTGCCAGAGTCAGCGGTGCCAGTGGCGTGGATATCGATCTAAAGGAATTTATCGGGGCCCTGGCCATCGAATATCCAGCGGGAAACCTCACTGCAGATGCCGAGCAGGACAACATCATCGCCATCTACCAATTGAATGGAATCATGAGCGGCGAGCTGGAAGATGATCTCATAAACATCACCGCCACCAGGCTTGAGGCCATAGATGGAAAAGGCGGGGCAGAGCTCTGGGAGCAGAGCTTTGACGGCCCGGTTGCAGCCATCCCGTTGACGGACCTGACCGGAGACAGCATGGATGAGCTGGCTGCCTATCTCATCAGATATGGTGAGGACGCATCAATCACCAATGATCTCGCCCTGCTGCAGGGATCCGACGGAGCCGTGCTCTGGCAAAAAACCTTCCCCGGCTTCATGGCCATAGCCATGCCCGGAGCGGACCAGACCGGCGAGGGATTGAGGGACATGATCATCTACAAGGTAGAAGGATCGGAGGAGATGGAGACGCTGGCAGTCAAGGGAGACGATGGAAGACAATTATGGAACAGGACGGGAATGATTTACATCCCCGCCGATCTCTGGGGCCAGGAGCTTTTATCCTTTTTGCCGGCATCACTCTGAGATAGATGAATGTTATGCCGGCAATTCACAACTTTTTTCCGGGCTTATTGAAAAACTCAATCCGTCAGTGGTTATTTTGATTTCGCTGCAGGTGTCGGTGCGATAAACACTGGAGCCAGCGGCCTGCAGGTTGGAGAGCGTCCTTTCCGTGGGATAACCGTAGTAGTTTTCCTCTCCCACGGAGATTATGCTGACGAGAGGCCTTACTTTCTCCAGGAATTCAGGGCCGGAAGCAGAGGTTCCTCCATGATGCCCCACCTTGAGGATCTGGCTGGAGAGATTGCCGCCGGAGGAGATCAAGATGCCCTCCACCACCGTGTCTGCGTCTCCCATCAGGAGAAGTGAGATCCGGTCATAGGTTATGCGCAAAACCAGGGAGTTCTGGTTCATGTCCCCGGAGAGGGCTCTCACCACAATCGATTCCCAGGGATTTTTCATGGCTTTATTCCGGTTCAGCTTCGCCCCGTTGGAGATACCGCCCTGGGGCGGCCAGAGGACCTCGATCTTGAGGGCGGGATCAAGGTCTATCTCCTGGCCGGCGTATGCCGGAGAATAGGAGATGTTCTTTTTCTCGATCAAAGCTCTGAACCTCTTATAGATCAGAGAGGAATCATTTTCCCCGTTGTCTATGGCCTCGTTTACCGGAAGGTCCTCTAAAACGGCGATCAATCCGCCGATATGATCGTCGTGAGGATGGGTCAGGATCAGAAGGTCCAGGCGGGATACATTCTGTGCTCTCAGATACTCTTCCAGCCGGGGGCCCATCTCCGGAGGACCGCCGTCGATTAAAAGGCTCTTATTTTTGAACTGGAGCAGGATGCTGTCTCCCTGGCCTACGTCAATGAAATGGGCCGTCAGGTTCTCGGCGGGTGATGCAGACGGGGCTAAAGCAAATATGAAAAGGAAAAGCCCAATCCAGCCTGAGCCATTCATGCCCGGCCCTATCGTCTGGATATAGAAATAAAGCTGCTGGCTGGACTGCTGATGCGTTTATAGAAGAAAGGAAATTCGTCTACTGCACTGCGCTCTTGACCTCATCCACGATCTTGTCGATGATGCTCTTCTCCTTCTCTTTTTCTTTTTCCGCCTTCTTGGCAGATCTCTGCTCCCCGAACTCCGCCGCCAGTTCCTCCAATAGCTGCCTCTGGCGATCGGTTAGAGCAGATGGGGTCTTGATATTGACCTTAACATGCAGGTCCCCGGAGCCCATTCCCTGCAATCGGGGCATGCCCTTTCCCCTCAGCCGGAATATCGTCCCGGTCTGGGTTCCCGCCGGGACCTTCATCTTGGCCCGGCCGGTGAGGGTGGGAACTTCTACTTCAGCTCCCAGAGCAGCCTCGGTGAAGCTGATTGGCTTCTCCAGTAAGAGATCGCTCTCCACCCTCTGGAACTTGGGATGGGGCATGACGTTCATAACTACATAGAGATCGCCGCTCTCCGCCCCCTGGGCACCGGCGTCTCCCTGGCCTCGCAGCTTGAGATGCTGGCCGTCCTCCACCCCCGCCGGGATCTTGATGTTGATCTTGCGGGTCTTGCGAATTCTTCCTGATCCGCCGCAGTCTCCGCAGGGATTGGATATGATCTGGCCCTTTCCGCCGCATTTGGGGCAGGGGGATGCCGTGACCATCTGGCCGAAGGGAGTGTTCTGAGCCCGGGTGATCTGGCCCGAGCCGTGGCAGTTGCCGCATACGCTTGGCGCCGTGCCCGGCTTGGCTCCGCTGCCCTGGCAGGTAGCGCAGTTCTCCGTGCGGGGAACCTCAATGGTCGACTCCAGGCCGGAGGCGGCCTGCTCCAGGGTGATGCTCACATCATAGCGCAGGTCCCGGCCACGCGCCGGGCCCCGGCTGCGGCCACCCCCTCCGAAGAACATATCGAAGATGCTC
>DAWB01000109.1:0-3861 GCA_002505805.1 Methanosaeta sp. UBA80
GGGTGGCCGCGCGCAGTTTGATTGAGTCGCACGGGGTAAATATTTAATATATTAAATAAAATATGTGATTATGATCCCTGGCAACATAACTATAACATCGATTGTGCATCTCGGAGCAGAAAATATTCTTTGAGAATTAAGTTAAGTTGGGGTAGAAGCTTTCAGGATTAGCAGTTGAGGAGATCGACAATGAATTAGACAAAAAAACAAGATCAAGGATACAAATGGTGCTATTCCAGGTCGAGATCATGCTGGACCTGATTCTGGCGAAGGAAACGATTTAGCCGGCAACCGCTGGAATGAGCCCACACGCTATATCATGGGCGTTTTTCTTATATTTGCAGCTCTTTTTGTGATCTATGTCGGCAGGTCGGCCATTCCTCTGGTAGCATCTGCCGCTTTATTGGCATTATTGGTCGATCCAGCTATCCGGTTTTTTTGTTGGTCCTCTGAAGCTGAATAAAACTCAGGCAATTATAATTATCTATTTGCTTGTAGTGGCGGCTTTAGTCATAGTTCCTTTGCTTCTGATTTAGCCTCTGGCAGATGCGATCAATTTCGCCATTCAAATCGATCCCAATCTGGTGGTTCAGAAATTAAGCCAGGTAATCCAATCCATTTCAGTCTCTCTGCAGGACCACAAATGGATCGCATCAATATTCAATCCCGCACTGGATACCATTTTGAAGGCTCTGAATGAATCGACATCTCACAGCGCAGCTCCCGCCCCGGCTATGCAGATGTCGGTTGCCGATCTGAGCGGCAAGGTGGGAAAGGCATAGGGCACCGTGGCAGGATATCTGGGGCCTACATTTTCTGGCCTGGCTTCAGTGTTATTCACATTGCTGATGTCTTTACAGATGACGCTTTCCGCAGGCGAGCTGAAGAGCTGGTTTGCCGACTTCATATCCCCCTGCCATGGAGCGGAGCTCTCTTTTCTCTTTAAAAATATTCATAAGACCTGGACGGGATTCCTGCGTGGCCAGATACATCTAATGCTCATTTTAGGCCTGATTACCTGGCTGGGGGGCTTTATCCTCGGTCTACCGCAGGCATTTTTCTTGGGAGTGATAGCTGGATTCATGGACTTGATACCCAATGTAGAGCCAGTTCTGGCAGCGGTTCCTGCGGTTTTGGTGGCTCTATTGTTTGGATCAGTCCATCTTGAGGTCAGCCATCTGGTTTTTGCTTTGATAATTATCTTATTTTACACTCTGGTCCAGATGGTGGAGGAATCAATTCCTGGTGCCGAAGATAATGGGTGGGGCAGTTGATCTTCCTCCCCTGGTAGTGCTGATTGGCGTCATCGCTGCTACCGGGGCCTTCGTCACATTGGGTGCTCTTCTGGCTACACCGGTGATAGCCACTGGCGAGCTGATATTCCGCTATATCTATTCAAGATAGTCGATATCTAAACTGTGGGTGTGCTATAAGCAGGTCTCCTGATGGCAAAAAGATATATGGACCTAGCCAGAGGACTGAATTTTGAAATCGGGAGGAAGCACTGGGAAACGATTAGAGCCAATTCGCATATGCTGCTCAAAAAATATAATTTTTTAGACCAGCACCTCTTCCACCGGCCTTCTGGGCGTATGCTTGGCTGGCTCGGCATATCCCATGCGAATTAGCAGTTGAGGATATTTCACACCCAAAATCTCGGCCATCTCCTGCCTCAGCTCAGATATGGCTGTGGGCTGGCTGAAGAGATCGAAGCGGATGTCCATCTCCGTGGCCTTGAGGAAGAGCAGCTCGAAGAGCACTCCCGCCTTGATCCAGGTGAGCTTGTCCTCTTTATCTGTGGAAAGAATGCCAACCGCAGGAGAGGTCTTCATATAAGCGGTCTCAATCCTGGCCCGGGAGGAGGACATATCGAATGTCCCGAAGATGAATGATCCAAAGAATGACTCAAAATCGGTGTAGCCGAAGGAATAACCCGGCAGCCCGTCCCTGGCAGAGGTTATATTGGGCCTGACCCAGGACGCCAGCTCCTTTCTGAAGGCCTTGTTTCCCAGCTGTATCTTGTGAGCCCTGGCCAAAAGGTCAGCCATCCGGTTCTTTCCCTCGCTGTCGGTCAGGATATCCAGCCGGAAGCCGTCTTTGTTTATGCAGCTCTTGAGCACCTCCAGCTTCTCCTCCTCAATAGCCCTGCTCTCAAAGGGCTTTCGATTGGTATGGCGGCTTGTTATCTGCCGGAAGAGATCGGGAAAGTGTGCTTCTGCTGTTTTTTTGGACAGGCGCACGGCAGCCGTCCTCTCTCCGGATGGGCCGTCGGGAAGATAGGCAACATCATATCCCAATCCAAAGTGCTCCGCGGCGAGAAGAATGTTTGCCAAAACGCAGCCATGGCTGATATACAGAGTCCTGTCAGTGGGATCCACGGCAGGCAGAGCCCGGCTGAAATCGGCGATTATGGAGATCTCATCATCCTTGAGGGAGAATTTCCAGGGCTGGGTGTTGGGGCCGGATGGGGAGAGAACAGCATAACGAAGCAGTCCCTTCATCTGATCCTTTAAGTCGCCTGCAGCGGGAAAGTCCTTTTCTCTGATCTCCCATGCTGCCAAGTTGTCGCTCACTTTAGACCATCTCCTCTTTGGGAATATCCATGTTTCAGGATATTCATGTTTCAGCCTAATACATTTATTTATCGGAGAGCTAAAACTGGAGTGGCATGGAAAATGAGATATGACCTCATTGGTTGATCCCAAGAGAGTAAGAATCCTTTCAGAGCATCCCTTGCAGGATGGTCCGGTGGTCTACTGGATGAGCCGGGACCAGAGAGTCAATGACAACTGGGCCCTGCTCTACGCCCAGAAGCTGGCTATAAGCCGGTCCGCCCCCCTGGCGGCCGTCTTCTGCCTCGCTCCGCGTTTCATGGGAGCGGGCAGCAGGCAGTATCATTTCATGCTGGCCGGGCTGAAAGAGGTGAAGCAGAATCTCTCCCGGCTGGGCATCGCCTTCTTCCTGCTTTATGGAGATCCGGTTGTGGAAATTCCCCAGTTTCTGGAGGAATTCGGTGCCGGAGCCCTGGTATCGGATTTCTCCCCTCTGAGGATCAGCAGAGGCTGGAAGAATGCCATAGCCGCCCGGATCGCCATCCCATTCTATGAGGTTGATGCCCATAATGTCATTCCCTGCTGGCTTGCTTCAGTTAAGCAGGAGTGGGCAGCATATACCTTCCGGCCCAAGGTCCATAGGCTTCTAGGTGAGTTTCTGGTTGACTTTCCGGCAATAAAGAGACACAAGATAGGATGGCCGAGCGAGGTGGAATGCGACTGGAAGAGGGCGGAGGCGAGCATCGAGGCGGAGTCTGTTGCTGACACAAAGTGGCTGGTGCCCGGTGAGGCAGCGGCAAGAGCTGTTCTGGATGGCTTCCTGGGCCGAAAGCTCTCCGGCTATGATAAAGATAGAAATGATCCCACCAGGGACGGCCAGTCCAATCTCTCACCTTATCTTCACTTCGGCCAGATATCCGCCCAGAGGGCGGCCCTGCAGGCGCTTTCCGGGCCGACGGATGCAAGTGCTTTTCTGGAGGAGCTGGTGGTCAGAAGGGAGCTGGCGGACAATTTCTGTTACTACAATCCGGAGTACGATTCGGTGGGCTCTTTTCCTGATTGGGCTAAGCAGACGCTTCGGCTGCACCAGAAGGATCGGCGCGAATATATCTATTCCCTAAAGGAGCTGGAGAGAGCCGAGAGCCATGACCATCTCTGGAATGCATCTCAAAAAGAGATGCTCTGCCGGGGAAAGATGCATGGATACCTGAGAATGTACTGGGCCAAGAAGATCCTGGAATGGAGTGAGTCGCCGGCTGACGCCTTGCATGCTGCCATTTATCTGAACGATAGATACGAGCTGGACGGA
>DAWB01000109.1:3902-4243 GCA_002505805.1 Methanosaeta sp. UBA80
ATTGAAGCTCTTTTCGGGTGAAAGCAATAACTATAAATCTTTGCACATACATTAATATTAATTTAGTATAGAGGATTGATGAAAATGGCAGGCACAATTGAAGAATATAAGAGGCTCTTTCGAGAGGCTACAGTATCGGACCAGATGAAGCTCTTCCAGCTTCACATCGCCATCTATCTGGTAGTGAATATCATCTGGCTGGCCCTGAATATGATGGGTACGATCAGCATCTCTCCAGCCTGGGCCATGTACTACTCTCCGGTTGGATGGGGTCTGCTGGTAATTGTGCACTACTGGTTCTATGTTCGCGGAGCAGAAAAGCTCTGCATGCTGCGGGAGGA
>DAWB01000048.1 GCA_002505805.1 Methanosaeta sp. UBA80
CAGGGCCACCTCGGGCAGCATATCTGCGCCCTCGATCGCCCCCGCCTGCAACATATCCCGTCCCGTGTCATATACCCGGTCGCATATCCTGCCCCGCAGGCATTGTGAGGCTACCACCACGGGCACTCCCTCCTCTGTGGCTCTCTTGATGCCCTCTATCCAGTTGGAAGCCACATGGCCGAGGCCGGTCCCCTCCAGGACTATCCCCTTGTATCCCTTGTCGATATAGTAATTGAGGATATCTGGAGAAGAGCCTGGAGTATACTTGACCAGAGCGCATCTCTCTTCCATCTGGGCCTGCAGCTCCAGAGCAGCCTCGCCGCGACGGCGGTAGGGCTGGAAGGCCTCTACCTTTCTGCTGAGATAGTCCACCTTTCCCAGTGGCGGCTGATTTATGCTCTGGAAGGCGTCCCGGCGGGAGGTATGCATCTTTCGGACCCTGGTGCCCCGATGAATGGAGCAGAAGTCATCGCTGGTTGAGCCGTGCATCACCACGGTGACCTCGGCTATATCGCTGATGGCCACGCTGGCGGCACAGACGGCATTCATGGAGGCGTCGCTGCTGGGCCGGTCCGAGCTTCTCTGCGATCCCACCAGTACCACCGGCACCGGGGTCCTGAGCATAAAAGATAGGGCGGCAGCAGTGTACATCATGGTATCCGTGCCGTGGGTGATGATCACCCCCTCCGCTCCCGACTCTATCTCCCGGGCCACTTTATTCGCGAGCTCTATCCAGTATTCAGCGCGCATGTTCTCGCTCAGGATCTGATATACGACCCGGGCGCTGTAGTTGGCGATCTCCTCCAGCTCCGGTATGGCAGAGATAATCTCCCCGGCAGAGAATTGGCTGGTAACCGCCCCGGTGCGGTAGTCCACCTTGCTGGCTATGGTTCCTCCCGTGGAGAGAATGGAGACCTGGGGCAGGCCCTCTCTTCTCGGCAAGGCCATATCGCTCTTAATCTTCCGGCTCTCCTGCCTCTTTTGTAGAAGAGAGATCCTGGATTTAGAGGCATCAAAGCCTATGTTGTAGCCGTTGTCCAGCTTTATGACTACATAACCCTCTCTCCGAGAGGGCATGACTGCGCCCTCATAAGTTGTGCCGCCCCTCTCTACAGAGATTCTGTCTCCCAGATCCATGATCATCTCACCAGATGCCCTTTAACCACTCCTCCCTTATATTGGATGTCTAAAAACGTTGCCCTCGGACATCCTGCCCTGGGGCAATGACGATTAAATAGCAGTAGACTATGAGCTTGCTCCAATAAGATCAGGCAAAGAAAGAGGAGAACGGATGATTTACTTTGTAACCAGCAATAAGGGAAAGCACGCCGAGGCCCGGGCATTATTTGGTGATCTGGTGCAGAAGGATATCGGCTATACCGAGATTCAGGCCGACACCCTGGAGGAGGTGGCGGCCTATGGCATCAAGGAGGTCGCCTCCAGACTGGACGGCCCGGTGATGATCGAGGATGCCGGCTTATTTGTGGACGCTCTGAAGGGCTTTCCGGGAGTTTATTCTGCCTATGTGCAGAAGACCATAGGCAACTCTGGGATTTTGCGTCTGATGGAGAGGGTGGAGAAGAGAAGCGCCTACTTCAAATCGGTGGTGGCCTATGCCGAGCCGGGGCAGGAGTCGGTCATGTTCAAGGGAGAGGTGCACGGCAAGATAGGCTTTGAGGAGCGGGGACGCAAGGGATTTGGATACGATCCCATATTTTACGTGGATGATATCAGCCTGGGGGAGATGGAGATTGAGGAGAAGAACAGGATCTCTCATCGGGCGGCATCCATGAATGCTCTGAAGGAATGGCTCGAGGCTCGCAAAGGCTGATTGCTCAAAAGAAGAGAGTCTTTAGATCACTCCCCGATAGTAGGCCAGCCTCCTGGCATGAGGCCGGAATACCTCCAGCAGCATCTTCTCCTCCCCATCAGAAAGGGGCTGGAAGCGCCGACCAGTTTCCGCCAGGCCCGCCACCTCGGCGGGGCTGGAGCAGCCCACGATGGCCGTGCTGATTTGCCGTGAGAGGGCAAAGCGCAGTAGCAGCTCAGCAGTCAGGCCATGTTGCGGTGATATGTAGTGTGAAGCTCCCAGAACCTTCATGCCTATGACCGCCAGGCCCCGATCCATGGCAGCGGGCATCACCCGGTCCAGAAATCCGCCCAGTACAGCTTCCGCCGGATTTACCGGCATAAGCACAGAGTCGACCGGCCAGTTCTCCACGGCGTATAAAAGTATGCTCGGGTCATGGTGGCCGGTCACGCCCAAAAAGCGCACCAGTCCGGACTCTTTAGCCTCCAGAAAGGCCCGGAGAGCTCCCCCCAGCCCTTCTATCTCCTCAATGTCCTGGCGGCTCCTGACATCATGAATCTGCCAGAGATCCAGCCTGTCCAGACCCAGGGTTCTCAAGGAATCCTTTAGATCAGCTTTGGCTTCGTCATAGCTTCTCTCTGCCGATTTGCTGGTCTGAAATATTGAGGCTCGAAGATGAGCCTGACCCTGCCAGAATGAGCCGTAATAGCTCTGGCTGCCGGAATAGGCCGGAGCGGTGTCGAAGTAGGTTATGCCCTGGCCTGCCGCCTCTTCAATCACCGCTCTGGCCTCCTGGCCACGACCAAAGGTGCGCAAGACACCCTCTCCGCCCAAACCCACCTGGCTGATGGCCGGGCCGCTCTTTCCAAATAGCCTGGTAGCTATAGCCATATCGTCCTCCAATCAGCTTATGCTCTTGATGAAGATTAATCACATGGTAGGAGATTAAGCCGCTCAAAGAATTGCTCTTAAGTGGAGGAAATAGGAGGGAAGCAAAAGTCTTGTAGGAGGGAAGAATAGAGGTACTTTCGACTTTCGCAGAATGAACTGCTGATATTTGCCGATATTTAAGCCGACATTCCGGAGTTACGCCT
>DAWB01000146.1:0-1729 GCA_002505805.1 Methanosaeta sp. UBA80
GCTTCATGAGATGAGAATCTCAGCCGTCTCCGGCGAATAAGTCCATTCCGGCGCCAGCCGTCCGGAGTCATGGTAGTATTTGACCAGCCGTCTTACCTTGTTCTCGGTAAGCTGCAGAGCTCTCTTGTTATGATCATCCTTTTTGTTGGCATTGATATGCTTCCTGACATGAAGGGCCTTTCTCATCAGATTGGCCAGGTCCTCAGGGATATCGGGCAGGGCCTTGTTCTCCTTTAGCAGGCCGGTTATGCTCTTGCCCAGGGCCAGCTTTGTGCTGGGAACGCCGTACTGATCCCTCAGGGTCAGGCCGATCTTGCTGGGGGCNNTCTTTTCCAGCTCCTCCTTGGACATATCAGACCAGGCAGGCACTTTGGCGCCCACAGGAGGTCTGGATCGGGAGGAACCCTTTTTTCTGCTATGCATCTTAGCCATCTTTACAATCCTCATTAAATTTCATAAAGGCGAAGGTGTAACACTCCCTGCCAGGTGGGATAAAAAACTTGCGCCGCCCCCTAGGCAAGTGATTTATAGGGAGGCAATTTTCCAGGATCATATCCATGTTTCCCGATTATATAAACCAGCTCTTTTATCTGGTGGGAGAAGCGGTAGTGCTTCTCGCCGTAATAGTGCTCATTTTATCCATAATCGTGGCCCTGCTCATCCTTTACTCCTTCAAGACCGGGAACTTCTTTGCCGCCCGCTATATGCTCCTAGGCATCGTACTGCTGGAGAATGTGATCAAAGCCATATTCTGGGTTCTGCGGGTGGATGATAGCATCATAGACGATGTGGGTGTGAGGCTGCGCAATTACATAAACAACAGAAAATTCTCAAGAGTTCCTTATGAAGAGCGCTTTATCTTCATGCCCCAATGCGTTCGCAGCACAGAGTGTCCGGCCAAGCTCACACCCGAGGGCATAAAGTGCATCGATTGCGGGCGCTGCCGGGTGGGTGAAGCCAAGAAATATGCCGAGGGCTTGGGCTACCGGCTATTTATCGTCCCCGGATCGAGCTTCATCAAGAGGATGATAAAGAAATATCAGCCGCAGGCCATTGTTGGCGTTGGCTGCCACATGGAGATAAAAGAGGGGCTGGACCTCTGCCACCGCTACGGCATACCGGCCAGAGGAGTACCGCTCCTAAAAGCAGGCTGTGTGGCCACAGAATTGGACTGGGAGCAGTTTTACGAAGCTATTAAAGAAAAAGATGCACTGGCAAAAAAATGAGTTGAGATATGCAGTTATTTCTCAATGGTGATGGCTTCCGATGGGCAAGCCTCAACGCATGTTCCGCACTCAGTGCACTTTTCAACATTAACTACTGCTATTTCGTCCTCGCCCATGGTGATGGCCTCTTCCGGGCACTCCTCGACGCAGGTTCCACAGCTTACGCACTCATCTCGGTTGACAACTGCAGGCATTATTAAATCCTCCAAATTTGCCTCACAAGGCAGATTTCCCTGTTTGTGTATCTGATATATACCTTTCGTTAGCCGGTACTGCCCAACCGGGCCGTCAAGCCAGCTGGTTGTACCTCTTTCGATCCTTCAGCTCCTGGCGCTTGGCGCTGTTCCATCCGCTAACCGCCTGCAGGTAGCCGGTGATGCGGCTGATATGGTCCACATCCTCCGATCCGCAGCTGGGGCAGCGATCCTTCAGGCCGCCCGATACCATAGAGCAGCCCAGGCAGACGGTTATATCCTTGCTGAAGGTGAAGTAGCCGATCTGGG
>DAWB01000146.1:1751-2723 GCA_002505805.1 Methanosaeta sp. UBA80
AGGAAGATGTGGAAGATGTTGCCGCCGTCGACTATGGGGAAGAACACATGCTCGTACTTGGCCCTCTCAAAGATGGTCACATCCGCTGCCGGAGGGAGATGGGTGCCGTTGGTGTAATAGACGGGCAGGTCACGGGTCTTATGCAGGTTCTTTTTGACCGCATCAAGGTCCCCTTTGACCACGCCCTCGGCGTATTCCCTGAACTCCTCATGGATCAGGTCGGAGACGGCAAAGCGCTGAGCGGTGGTCTCAGCCGGGGTTCGGGCGAGAGCAATGGTCATGCCGTGCATCTGGGAGAGCTTCTTGGAGTACATCTCCATCTCGGTCATGGCCCGCACCGCCAGCTTCCAGGCATCCCTGGACTCATGCATCTGCTTTCCAGTATGAAACTGCACCATCTCATTAACCCCAACCACGCCGATGGTGTAGACCAGGCCTTCCAGGCCCACTGCCACCGATCCCTTCTCACCGGTGACGGGGTCGCGGGGCTGCTGGGTGGCGAAAGGCATGCGGTGGTTCTTGATGATCTGGTTCATCCACTCCCGCTTGACCTTGAATATCTCTACCGATATATCCATCAGCTCTCTCAGGTACTCAAAGAGAAGCTCGTCGTCGCCCCTGGCCAGATATGCCGCTCGCGGGCAGTTGAGGGAGACCACCTGCCAGGAGCCCATGGAGAAATGCTTGCCGTCCTTGAAGAGCAGCTTGTCTTCGAACTGGCTGTCGCTTTCCGCAGTGGCTGCGAACTGATAGGCGCAGCACTGGTAGCAGGATATCCCCTCCCCTGCTCCCCGGTAGGCGGGAAGCTGGTTGTCGAAGTAGGGCGTGCCGTACTCTGCGGCCAGCTTGAAGGTCAGCAGATATAGATCCCTGTAGGTGGGCAGATCGGGATGGGCGGCGTTATAGGCCTCATCCTCCTTCATGAAATCGGGCTCGATGCTGATCTCCGGCTTGGGGAAGTTGAAGGGCTTG
>DAWB01000146.1:2734-2936 GCA_002505805.1 Methanosaeta sp. UBA80
GGCCAGGCGCACCTCGCGCTCGAAGCTGCCGTAGGTTTTGAGAGGCGCATCGGGAGATGAGCCATTCCAGACCCGGCCGGCGTATACCGCCGGTTTATCCCGCCAGAGCTTGGGAACGCCGGGGGTGAGCTGGACGCTGGAAAAGACCAGCTGGCCGCCCCTTGCTACCATCATCTGAGTCATCTCGTAGACGAACATCTGC
>DAWB01000041.1 GCA_002505805.1 Methanosaeta sp. UBA80
CAGAGGAGATCAAGGAATTCTGTAAGGGCAAAATCGCCCATTTTAAGATCCCCAGATATATCAAATTCGTGGACGACTTCCCCATGACTGTCAGCGGAAAAATCCAGAAGTTCAAGATGAGAGAGGAGTCGATTAAGCAGCTGGGCCTGGAAGAGGCAGCCAGCATGAAGACAGCCTGACCGCCTTCATTCTTCTCCCATTCTATTTTTCTGCAGGCTTCATCAGCTTTTCCGCGGCACCAGAACCTCTTTCTGGACCATGACCTGGATATGAAACGATAGAGCCGGAAAAGACTTATCATACCATAGGCCATATTGATTCTCGTGCTCAGCCAATCCCAGCTCAGTCAGAGCCAGATCTATATTGAGAGCGAGCGCTGGCAGTGCAGCTTCGGCTGGGGGGAGCCGGTCAAATTAGGAATGGTTCTGGAGGCAGTGGATCTCTCCCCCCAAGGCAGGGATTTCTCCTACATCATCGAGGCCAGCCTCATCCCCCAGCTTGAATTCATGGATGAGGAGATACTGGAGGAGGCCAGAGCAGAGGGCTTGAATGGCCCAGAAGAAATGCTGCGCTATGCTTACGAGTGCTATGGGGGCGTGCCTGTGAATAT
The DNA here is from genome assembly GCA_002505805.1 of Methanosaeta sp. UBA80. Lineage (GTDB taxonomy): Archaea > Halobacteriota > Methanosarcinia > Methanotrichales > Methanotrichaceae > Methanothrix. The sequence continues at coordinate 611 of DAWB01000041.1, forward strand.
CGATGCCCTGCAGCCAGCAAAGGCCTCCTGCGGCATGTCCAGCTTCGTTGCTGAGAGCAGCATCGATACGGTTATCACCAGGACGGGAGAGGCGACAGAGAGCCGACACTTCCTGGATCTATCTGAAGCCATAACCTTTGCCCGCGATTTCTATGCCGTCTATGTTCCCATCATCTTCGGATTCATAGATGTAATCCTGGACAATCCCCTCCGGGCAGGGGGAACGGGCTGGGACAAGATCAAACAGATGGCAAAAAAGTGAGTATCTTTCCATTATCATGCAATGAGGCCTGATGGGGTTGGAAATAATCCATCAATCTATGATGCCGAGGATCATATCCAGTTGCCGGACTCGATCTCATTCAGGTTTTCCACCAGATAGGCAGCAGTCTTTTCCGAGAGCTTATAGCGCCGGCATATAGCAATCACCCGGTGCAGCTCGTCCCTCTCCATGGAGGCGGTATGCTGGGCTACATAGAGCATCGCTTGCTCATATCCTTCATCCAAAATGGCATCCTTGACCACACGCAATGTCTCTTCGTTGATATGTATGCCCGTTGCCCCGATCTTTTTTATAACCTTGGTCATCTCCTCGCTCAAATCCATGCGAGGCTTGACCGCGACTGTTGGCTCTTCCAATTCCTGAACAAAATCCAATGCCTTTTTGGAGACGCCTTTCAGTATTAGTTCTGATGCCAATTTCTTGAGGGTCTTTCCCTGCAAGATGGCCTCTGCTTCTAAAGATCTATAAGCATCTGGCGTAATCTCTATCCTGGTATATCTCACGCTGGGCATTTGCTTTTGGCGCCTCTTTTCTCTTTTTCCTGCCTCTTTGCTATATATGAATTATGCTCATTATACATATTAAAAGACTATTGGCAGCTTTTGTGACACATGCCCATCATCATAAAGGCTAAAAGGCTTTCCATCAAATCTGGAGATTGGTATTTTAAAGGATAGCTATTTTGAACTGGTAATTTGAAGGATGGCTATTTTGAATAGGGGATGGAAGAGTTTACAATCCAAGCTGCCTTCCCACCGCCCCGTCCACAAGCTCCAGGAACTTTTGCTGCGCCGGAGCAGGGATGGTAGCTCCTGCCGCCACATTATGCCCCCCGCCCACTCCACCCACAGCCCGCGCTGAAGCCGAGAGGGCTTCGGCCAGGTCCAGCCCGGATCTGACCAGATCCTGGGTTCCCCGCGCTGAGACCTTGAGATCCTCGCCCTCAGTCCGGGCGAAGGCCAGAATGGGACGGGAGCGGTCTGCCATCTGAAAGCTCATGCCGGCAACAATGCCTACGATGGTGTCCTGGATAGACTCTCCCGCATCGAAATACTGGATGCTCTGCAGGCAGGTGATTCCCCTCTCCGCCACCAGCTTGAGGCCATTTACCAGATTCTGGCGATGCTGGGAAAGGAGCCTCTGCGCCTCGGAGAATGCCCGGTCCCTGTCCCCCATGCATACAGAAAGTCCAATCTGGGCATGGCCATAACGGGCTGTGGCATTGAGAAGAGTGGAGTATTCGCTGGCATCCCGCAGCTCCGTTCCCTCCTGCTCCGACAAAAGAACATAAACCTCTCCTATCAGCCTCTCCAGCTTGGCAGCTGCCAGACCGCTGCGCAGCCCCTTTCTGATTATGGCCGAGACCAGATTGGCTTTTTCGTCCTGGCTGAGATCGATCCATCTGCGCCAGCGCTCACCGCCAAGACGTATTCCTATCTCTCTAAGGAAGGCTATGCAGGCGTCCTCGTTTCCCGACAGACCAGGCAGATAAGGATCCTGGGAGTACTCCAGCATCTTGTAGACGGGACGGGTCTGCCTGCCGAAGAGCTTGATGTCCCGGCCGAAGGATACAGCTCCTGCCTTCGAGCCGATCTCCAGGATATGCCGGTTTATTCCTGTCAGCTGACCGTGGGCCATGTCCTGCAGATCGCCCACTGCCCCTACCACCGCCAGTGCTGCCAGATCGTCGTTGCCTTCTGATGTGGCGGCCAATGCTCTCGCTAAAAGAAATGAGGTTCCGCTGCCGGAAAGATGCAGGGCTCCATCCGCACCCACCAGGTGGGGATTGATATGAGCCATGGGCCGGGCCTGGGATGAGGCAGGCTTATGGTGGTCGACAACCACCGCAGCAAGGGCGCGATCGCATATCTGCTGTATCATGCCGCTGCCAAGGTCGGTAAATATAACCAGATCAGGATTATAGTCTGAAATCTCATCTAAAGCCGGCTCATCAAGCTGCCGGAAAAAAATAGGCCTATAGTTCAATCCAGCTCTTTCCAGAGCAGTGCAGATGATGGCTGCCGAGGTCAGGCCATCGGCATCAATGTGAGAGACCACCAGCAGATCCTTCTTCTGACGGATCTCCTGGGCAGGCTCCCTGCACATCTCACAAAGCCCTGAGAATGGACCGGACATATCCTGAACTTTTTGCATATCCATTTTAAATCTGGCAGGCTATCAGATAAAACTTTGCCGCGAGGCGAAGGTGCAATCCTAAAGCCCGGTAAGATTGATCCTTGCCGCCCAGCTTGTCCCAAGCAAGCGCAGGCTCATGGGAGCTTCGGACATGGGGGGATATGCGGGCAGATCAATCTCCGCGGCCTCAGGCAGCTTCTGGAAGATAAACTGGTCTTCTATGGATACATTCTTAGAGTCGTTGATGAGAAAGGCGTATCTGTTCATGACCTCTCCGCTTCCCCTCACCCTTCCTGCGGCCAGGGTATCATCCTCAGATCCCATCTTAAAATCGCTCATAACCGTCCCCGTGCCCATCAGGTTATGGCTGTAATCGATATCCACCTCCGCGTGTGAAGAATAAGCAGCTGTCGTGATTAAATGGAGAGCAGCTATAATCACCCAGCAGAGCATCTTCCATCCTAATGGGGCTGAATTAGCCCAAACATCTCTCATAGCACCTTTGCCCGTCTCTTTTCCGAGCCTTTTCGATATATCCCCTTCTACTCACCATTCCTTATTTAATCCTGTGGCATCATCAAGAGCTTGGCCATCAGGACATGTGCCGACCCATAAGTCCGCGGCTATTGCGCCTGCAGAGAGGAGTGATTATCGCGACAGACATATCTAACACCCCCGCTTTCAGCCAGTTGGATATAGCACCGACCATAGCCTCTATTCTGGGACTGGAGCTGCCGGAAAAGGATGGACGGGCAATAAAGGCCGTGGCTGACTGGGGCTGCAAGAAGGCAGCGCTGATCATCGTAGACAGCCTGGGTTACGATCTATTGATTCATCTCCTGCCGCAAATGGCGAACATGAATCTCCTCAGCCAGGATGGCCTACTCCTCCCGGCCAAGGCAGTCTCCAATCGCACCACCCCGGCCATTGCCAGCATCCTCTCCGGTCTGCTTCCCGAGCATCATCAGATCCTGGACAAGGCTGGAGCAAAAGAGTCGAGCATCCTCAGCCTGCCGGAGATTGCGGCATCTGCAGGAGAGGTCTGCGCTGTGATAATGGAGCAGAACGGAGCGGAGGTCTACCAGGGCTTGATCCAGAAGGTATATGGAATAAAAGACAGTCTCCCTCCTCATGAGTTCGACCATGAGGCCTGTCGGCTCACCTGCCAGGCACTCTTGGACCGCCCGGATCTTCTGGTATCCTATTTCATCGGAATCGATAAGAATGCTCATTTGGGCTCCGATCTTAAAGGCATAAGAGAGGCAGCACTGCTCATAGACAGCTGCATAGGTCGGATCATGGCTCTGGCTGACGAAGAGACATTGCTGGTCATCTGCGGAGACCATCCGATACATGCCGGAAGGCTGAAACGAGTTGACGAGCCCTATTGCGTGGCGATGATCCTGGCCCGGGGGAGGGGCCGATGGCCAGAGTAATAAGTATAGCCAGAGGAATAGCCCTCCTTAAATTCGGGGGGGCTTCGATAGGTTTAAATCGAACCAGTGGAAAACGGCGGTCATGATGGATGAAGATCTCTCAGATGTTTTTCAGATAATTGCTGAAGACGAACGCAGGCGCAGATATCTAAAGGAGGTAGGCGACTGGCTGGTTGATGAATATTTTGAGCTGCGTCAGGCGTCGTGAGGCAAGAGTCCTTTTTTGAATAGAAATCCGCAAATATTTAAAACAAAATAGCATTGATGGAAAAAGGAAGGATCTCAGCTATTAGCAAATCTGGAGGTCCCTGGTGCAACGGTTGAGCTTTAGGAGATTGCCATCCTATTTTTCCCACCATATCTTCACTCTTATCGACGATCCAGGCATCACAAGTGTTCCGTTCTCCTCCCTCAGCGCGCCTCTCAGATACTCTCTCAATATTGCCTTCTGCTCCTCGCTCTCCGCCTGGGCCTGGGGAGCAAGGGCTGCCATAGCATCATCCAGAGAACCATAGGGCTGGTTGTGCTCCAGCCGGAAAGATCTGATGTTGGGGTAGATTCCCATCTGATAAAGCACATTGTAGAGCACATCGCTCTTGGGGCCGGGCCGGTAAGGCCTGCCGTGCAGTCTTGGCCATAAGATCTGCCATTGTATATCCCAGGATGAAGGGCCAGCGAAGTGATAAAGGAGACAGAGCCCCCACCATCTTTTCAACCGCCGACTGGATGTCCCCCATTCCCAGGGAAAAAGAAGCGATCACCACATCGTAGGGGCCGGAAAGGTCAGATGCAATATCCACATCTTCCCAGCGCTTCTGCACTATGTCGATATTGGAGACTGCAAATTCGTCCATCTTCTCTTTCATCACGCTGCACATGCCTTCCGCCGGCTCAATCGCAGTGACATGTGCTGCCTTCTGGGCAAAGGGAATGGCCAGGGTTCCCGGCCCGGCTCCTATATCCAGGACGCGGGAGCTAGGGCTCATATCCGTCTCCCATACGGTCTGGTCAATGCGACTTCTCTCCTTTCGGCACATGTTCCAGAACCGGAGAGCGCTCTCCCTGCTCTCCCAGATACGGGCGCAGTCCCGGCCCGGGCTGCTTGCCCGGTTCTCCTCCACCTGGCTCTTCCAAACGAGGTTCCAGTCGATATCCTTGGGGTCTATCATAAATCAGCCTGCCAGTATAATCCAGAGCTTTCAGCCCTTGTCTTTCTTCGTCTCAAAGAGGTCTCAACAATTAAGTCACTGCTTAGGGCTGCTGCTCAGCATTGAAGTATATCTGTCCCCTTTTCCCGTGGAGACCGGGCGGACAAATTGTATACCATTCGGCCCGCCAATAGAGCAGAGGGGCATGGCATTTTCGTAGTCCATTCCATCCACCTCGGAAAAGAACCTGTCATCTACCTCCAGGTGCACCACACGCCCCACAATTAGGACATACTTTTCTCGGGCGATCTCCTCCTCCAGCCGGCACTCGGCCCAGGCCAGGCATCCCTCAATTCCAGGAGGCTTGACCGCCGACGACCGCCGGGCTAAAAGCCCAGCTTCCTGAAATTCATCCGTCTCCGGAGGATAGTTTCTGGCGCAGATCATCACCGCCTCCTCCATTCCCGCTCTGGGAACATTGATCACAAACTCTCCCGTCTGCCGTATGTTATCCAGGGTATCCCTCTTCAGCCAGGAGGCTATGAGCACTTCGTCCAGAGGACGTAGCACCGGTGTCACACAGGACCAGGGAGCAGCATTTAGAATTCCGCCTTCAGAGACCGTGGATATGAGGACTACGGGCAGCGGCATGATCTGCGATCTCTGATTTGGTTTCAAAATCATTCTTCTATCACCGGTTAATTGGCCAGGAGCCGATCAACAATCTTCTTCATCTCATCCATCTTAGGCACCCGGCTGCCTTTCAGACAGGCTTTGAAGACATTGCGATCGAATGGAAGGCTCCCAATTACCTTGGTCTTATCCACCAGAGACTCCAGCTCAACTGCATCCTCATTCATTCGGTTGAGAACAAAGAAGACCGGTTTATTGATCTTTGCGCTCATCTCTGAGATCTTCTCCGAGAGCTGCACCGACTCATAGCTCGGATCGATTACGACCACTATCTTGTCGCATCCAGCTTCAACACCCCTGCCGAAGTGCTCTATGCCGGCATCCGTGTCCACAATCACGTGCATGCCATCTGCCTTGAGCTTCTCAATGAACTCCCGGGCCAGAGCGCCCATGGGNNGCCTTCGCCGTAGTCGTGGATCTTTCCTATAGCCACCAGCCTGATGCCGTCCTCACCCACAATCAGATCCGCCGGTATGTCCGCCGGGGTGAACTCCTCCAGAATGGACAGCTTCTCCTTGCCCTCAGATCTCATGAACTTCCTCATCCTCTCCCCGAGACCCTTCTTTCCCCCCAGAGAGTCCATGAAATCCCTGGGCTGGGGCAGGCCTAGCTGCTTGTATAGCCCGAAGTTGGACTCATCCGTGTCCACCACTAAAACCTTTTCTCCCCGAGCAGCCAGCTCTCTGGTCATCAATGCCGATACAGTGCTCTTTCCGCTGCCGCCTTTGCCGCATATTACAAGTTTCATTTGCCAGTCCTCCAGATGAGATAAGATGCCTCCTTCACATCTCATTCTGAGAATTGAAATATCATTTTGTTTTAAGAACTTTTCTATTTGTTAGAATAATTAGGATTAATCAAAGAGATGCCTGTCATCATTGATATTTTAAATAGCCCAGATTCTAAGCCACGTTATCATAAATCTCATAGAATTTATGATCCATGAATAATTATGATAGGCATCTTCTGGATGCAGCTCTGAAAAAGCGAAATTGTTCCTGATGAATCCTTCTGCCATAGCAGTCTCCTGCAATTGCCAATGAGCCTTTTCTAGGCTTTACCAGGAGAAAGTTGATGCCAGAAGGCACCATCTTTTCCTCTTGGCAATTTTCCATCTTAAGCTACATCACTCCCGCCACTTTGAGAGGATGCATGCCTGCGTTTTGCATCTGCGCCAGCTTTGCTGCATCCACCTTGAACTCCTTGAGCACGGTTATGAAGGCCTCCGGCGTATCCACATAGGGCATGAGCACAATGTCCTGGTAGAGCTTTGATCCCCAGGCAGGGCCGGTCCATTGAGGCAGTTCCACTGCACTGAAGTTATAGCCCAGGGCCAGAGCATCGCCCTCCTTGACGGTATCATTCCAGCGGATGTAAATTCCGGCGATGCCCGGCACTGCCTTCTTCTCCGCATCGGTCAGAGCCATCACGAACATGCTGCTCTTTCCGGGAGTGGCGTCCCAGCGCATCTGGAGAAGATCGTCCTTGCACCAGTTGGGGCAGGCTATGACCTTGTAGCTCTCAGCGCTGATGTTGTTTATGGGCAGCTTCTCTTCCACGTACTTAGCCAGAAATAGTCCGCTGGTCACGCCAGGGCAGAGATGATCGTGGAAGCAGGTAGCCTGAATAAAGTCGAAAGCTCCTCCCCGCGCCCAGACATTGGAGATGCCGGCCAGGGAGAATTCATTTCCATTGAAGGCCTTGCCATCGAATGTTGCGTTGCCCTCGTCGGTATTATTCCTCAGATAGTCGATATCCACATTGGCATTTGAGATCTTGCTAAAGAGCTTCTCCTCCGGGAGGGCTCCCAGATCGTCCTGGCTTCCGCTCAGAGCCTGGCTGTCCGCCTGCAGGAAGACTGCCTCTCCCGTGGCCTTGTCAAAGAAGTAGAACCATACCGGTTTCCAGTGAGGCCGCAGGACCTGGAAGAGATTTGCGTCGCCAATGCTGTTTCCACTCTCGGCGGAAAGCCCCTTAAGTGCAGCCTGGGTGGTCTGGCCGTCAACGATGGCATGCCCGGCGTTGGTCAATATCAGCAGATCAGCGTCTCCTTTCTCCATCTTCAAATCCTGCATGGCCTTCTTTGCCGCCTTGCTTCCCAGCTCCTCCATAATTGCACTGTCCGCTACGGCCAGCCCGGGAACCAAGGCCAGGAGAAGTAGCAGTGCTAACACTTTAGACCTAATTCTCATCTTAATTTCTCCAATCAGATTCATAGATCATATGTTTATTTAAGATTTATGGTTGAATTTTTATTACTAAATCAAATTATTGATCTATTACAATGAAGGTATCAGTTAATAGTCGCTAGATTTAAATCAATCTTAATTATTCCAATTAATCTAAAGGTAGTTTATGTGATTATTATGATGTCAGATGAGCGGATGTGATAGCATCGGGATTTATTCCATTGAGACAGAAAGGCTCACCAAGAGATTCGTGCTGGACAGAGGCCTCCTGGATCAGGTGAGAAATCCTGGAAAAAGAGACGTCATTACTACTCTGGATGGGGTAAACCTCAAGGTTCAAGAGGGTGAGGTTCTGGGCCTCCTGGGACCAAACGGGGCAGGAAAGTCCACTTTGATAAAGATCCTGTGTACTCTCATACTGCCCTCGGAAGGAAATGCCTATGTCGGCGGCTTTGATGTGGTGAAGGAAGGCCAAAAGGTTAGATCATGCATAGGCTTCATCACCACGGATGAGAGGAGCTTTTACTGGAGGCTTTCCGGAAGAGAAAACCTGCAGTTCTTTGCCACTCTGCAGAATTTGCCCCAGTCAATCGCCAGGGACAGAGTGGAGGAGCTATTGGATGTGGTCCGCCTTAAAAACCGGGCTGATGAGCCATTTCTCAATTACTCGGCAGGGATGAAGCAGCGCATGGCCATTGCCCGGGGCCTTTTAAATGATCCGGCCGTCCTTTTCATGGATGAGCCGACCCGGAGCCTGGACCCCGGTGCGGCGAAGAGCTTGAGGGACTTTATAAAAGAGCATATTGTTGAGGAGAAGGGCAAGACTGTCTTCATATCCACCCATCAGCTTGATGAGGCGGAGCAGCTTTGCGACAGAGTGGCAATACTGGATGAAGGACGGATAAAAGCAGATTCAAGCCCGGCGGATCTGAAGAGCCGCCTCCCGGCAGGCGGCAGCTTATGTGATGTCTTCACATTTTTTACCGGTAAGGATTTTTCAGAAGAAAATTCCAGTTCGTCTCCATTCTCCATGCCGGGATCAGGAAGAAGAAGACGAGGCCTGGGAATGGGAATGAAGAGAAAGGGATTCTGATGCTTTTTGAAAAGGCATTTTGGTTTATAAAGAGGGGCTACCTCCTGCAGATGAGCTACAAGTTCGATTTCCTATTGAGATTGTTCTTCATGCTCTTCAATATATTGACTTATTACTTTATAGCCAAGATGATGGGAGATGCGGCTGCCCAGTACCTCGAGCCCTACGGTGGGGACTATTTCTCCTTTGTGCTGATAGGCATGGCCTTTTCCGGCTATCTCATGATCTCTCTGAGAAGCTTCTCCGAGAGCGTGCGCGATGAGCAGATGATGGGCACTTTAGAGGCCATGCTGGTCACGCCTACAAGGACCTCCAGCATCATCGCCCTTTCATCTCTTTGGAGCTTTATCTTCGCCTCCTTTCGGGTCCTGATCTATCTGCTGGTAGGCGTAATCTTAGGAGTGGATATGAGCCGAGCCAATATTGGCGGAGCGCTTTTGATATTGATTCTCACCATAATATGCTTCAGCAGCATAGGCATATTGTCGGCCAGCTTCATCATGGTATTTAAAAAGGGCGATCCTATCAATATGCTATTGATGGGCACATCCGAGCTCTTTGGTGGCGTTCTCTTTCCCATTGAGGTCTTCCCGGATTGGCTGCAGAGCATATCCCATATCCTGCCCATAACTTACTCGGTAAACGGCATGAGGCATGCCCTGCTGCAGGGATACTCTCTGGCAGAGCTGGCTCCCGACATATTGACTCTGGTACTTTTCTCTCTGGCACTGCTTCCCCTTAGCCTTTTCATCTTCGATAGGGCAGTTATGAAAGTAAAGGCGGAAGGCGGATTGGTTCAGTATTAGCGGGGCCAGATAAAATTTTTACATTATAAAGATAATTTGCTTTCAGTATTAATAATTTCTTTTTCTTAACGAAAAGTCTTAAGTACTTTATTAGAATTAGCACTATTCGTTATTAGTTTGGAGTATAATGATATCCGAGAGGATAGCCTATACTATAAGGAGGAAGATGAATGTCTAAAGCTAACAGGTTGAGTAGATCTTTGTTAATATTATTAATATGCTCTATATTTTTTATGAGCTTCACTGCAATGGCTTCCTATCCCAAGACCATCACCGATACCCAAGGTCGGGAGATCACTTTGGATAATGCCCCAGAGAAGATAATCACCCGATCCCCGGACGAGGCCAGAACTGTGATCGCCCTGGGCTACGGCGATAAGCTGATTGCAGGCGAGCAGGCCACTAAGTCCTGCCTCTGCCCCATGACCTTCGACAACACCGCCGAAGGATGCATTGACTGCTTTGAGAGCATCATCGACGGTCGAATGCCCGATCTTCCCGAGATCAGCACCAGATACGATATCTATTTTGAGAAGATCGCCGCTCTTAAGCCGGATCTGATCTTCTGCGGAAATCTTAAGGACGCCGAGGCTTTTGAGGACAAGATCGGCTGCCCGGTAGTGGTACTGGGCGGACAGGGATGGAACTTCGGGGAAGACGGCTATTACAACAGCATCCGTGTGGCCGGCCAGGCTCTGGATGCCGAAGACAAGGCCGACGAACTTATCGCCTTTGCCAAGGGCAAGGTGGATATGATAGAATCAGTAACAGATGGCCTGAAGCCGGAAGAGAGGCCCAAGGTCTACTTTGCCTCACGCGGAGCTGGAGCCGGATTCTATGATCCCAAAGAGGGCAGGGACTTCACCAGAACCGAGCCCAAGTATGATCCACTGAGCATGGCGGGGGGCATCAATATCGCCTCAGAGATCAACGGCTCGACCGTCAACGTGGCTTTGGAGCAGATCATCGCCTGGAATCCCGACTTTATATTCATATCCAACAGCGATGCTGGAAACAACACCGGCCTGGAGTTCATCAAGAACAGCCCGGAGCTGTCCTCCATAAATGCCATCAAGAACGGCAATGTCTACAATTGCTTCTACCCCCACTGCCGAGGCACACCCCCGGACAGGAACCTCTTGAACATGATGTACATGGCCAAGGTGCTTCATCCGGAGGAGTTCAAGGATCTTGATCTGGAAAAAGAGGGCAATGAGATATTCAAGGCCTTCCTGGGAGTGGACGGCGTCTTTACCGAATATGCCGATTATCTGGTCTGGCCCAGAGAGTACCTGGACAGCCTGAAGTAGGGATGCTCTTCATGCCGGGAATCATCAATTGGGACGAGCTGTGGAAGGCCACCCATGCCAACGGCTTTGGCCATCACGGCAAGGACCTGGCCGCCCACTGGGACAGCCGGGCCAAGTTGTTCAATAAAAGGGTCATGAAGAACAGAGAGAGGGCTGAGAGCCAGGTGGCCTACCTCGGCCTCTCTTCCAGCGAGACTGTGCTGGATGTGGGAGCCGGCACCGGCCGGCTGGCCCTTCCCATGGCCCGCCGGGCTAAGAGCGTCACTGCTCTTGATCAGTCGGCAGGGATGCTCTCCTGCCTGCGGGAGAACATGGCAGCCGAAGGCCTGGAAAACATCTGCTGCATCCATAAGAGCTGGCAGGCTGTCTCCTTAGATGAGCTGGAACCTCATGACGTGGTCCTATCCTCCAACTCCCTGGGCGTCTATGACCTGAGAGAGGCCCTGGCCAAGATGGACTCTCTGGCCAAGAGGGCAGTATACATCTTCACCTTTGTCGACGGCAAGAGGGATGACGGTTTAAGGGATTTTTTGAGGAGCAGCAAAGATGGCAGGGATGGAGAGCTTGGCAGGCACAAAAAGCAGAAGGCCGGCCCGGCCGGGTACCTCATGATGTACAATCTGCTCGCTGATATGGGCATTCTCGCCGATATCAGGATAATGCAATGGCACTCGACAGAGCACTTCTCAAGCCTTGATGAGGCTGTGGCGGAGTGGAAGCAGATGTATGAGGTGCCAGCTGAGAAAGAGCCTGACCTGCGGGAGTTTATCTCCCAAAGGCTGGTCGAGGATGAAAGTGGATTAAGCATGCATCGCCATCATAAGCAGGCCCTGATCTCCTGGCAGAAAGGCGAGCCCCTCCCCACTTAGGAGGACAGGTCGATGGTTTCCATTTCCCTTCTGGCCGGATCGGCTCTCTTGCTGGGACTTTTGGCCTCATCCATCCGGGTGGTAAGGCAGTACCAGCGGGCGGTTATATTTCGCCTGGGAAAGATCAAGAAGGAGAGAGGACCGGGCCTTTTTGCCCTTATTCCCTTGATGGACAAAATGGTGCGAGTGGACATGAGGGTGAGAGAGCTGGATGTCCCCAAGCAGACGGTGATATCCCGCGACAATGTGACGCTGGAGGTGGATGCAGTCATCTATTACAAGGTAGTAGAAGCCACTAAAGCCATCATCGAGGTGGAGGACTTCGAGGCAGCCACGCTTCTTCTGGCACAGACCACCCTCAGAGACATCCTGGGACAAAATGAGCTGGACACCATCCTCTCCGATAGGGATGACCTCAACAAAAGGATCAAGGATATACTGGACTCGACCACCGAGCCCTGGGGCATGCATGTGGTGATGGTCACCATGAGAGACGTATCCCTGCCCGAGAACATGCTGCGCGCCATTGCCAGGCAGGCAGAAGCGGAGAGAGAGAAGAGAGCCCGAATAATACTGGCGGAAGGCGAGTTTCAGGCCTCCAAGATGATGAACGAGGCAGCCGATATGTACGAGAACAAGCCCAGCGCCCTCAAGCTGCGCGAGTTCCAGACTCTTACCGAGATCGCCAAGGAGAAGAACCTGATTGTGGTCTCCACTGGATCTGGTGACGGGCATAATTCAGACCTTCCCCTTCTTATGGGGCTGGCCAAGGCGGCTGCGGGAAATAAATGACCAGCTTTCGGACGCTCTTCTTCCGGGGCAAGCCCGATAGGAGCTTCTCCCGGTCCAGAAGGGCAGGCAAGAAGGGTAGCTCTGAATTGGCTCACGAGAGGTTCAAGTTCATCAGAATCTTCTTCGTGCTGGGCATCGTCGGCCTGCTGGTCCTGCTCACCGGAATCATAATAACCCTGGGGCCTCTGAACATATCCGTGGCTGACTCCTATGCCGCGCTTTTAGCCCGCTTCTGGCCGGAGAGCTTTGCTGTCGATCCCCTCACCTCCCGCGTGGTCTGGAACATACGCTTTCCCCGTATTCTCGGCGGGATACTGGCCGGATTCGGCCTGGGAATATGCGGCTGCGTTATGCAGGCCGTTCTAAAAAATCCCCTGGCCAGCCCCTTCACACTGGGAATCACCGCCGGAGCGCAGTTCGGCATATCCATAGCTGCGGTTATAGGCATCTCCATTCTGGGCGGGCCGTTCTTTATCATCGGCAATGCCTTTGCCTTCGCACTCATATGCTCTCTATTCATCATCGGCCTTGCCGCCATCAAGGGAGCCACATCCGAGAATCTGGTGCTGGCAGGCATTGCCGTGAACTACTTTTTCACGGCCATAAGCCAGCTTCTCAAGTATTTCGCCAGCGACGAACAGCTGCGGCTGATGACCAACTGGGGTATGGGAGACCTGGCCGCCTTCTCCTGGACCAACTCCCAGATACTGCTGGCGGTATTCGTGATTTGCATTCCCCTGCTGATGAGCAAATGCTGGGACCTGAACATAATGACCGCCGGGGATGAGACGGCCAAGAGCATCGGGGTCAATGCCGAGAGGACGCGCATATTCATAATGGTGGTCAGCAGCCTCCTCGTTGCCACCGTGGTCTGCTTCATGGGGACCATTGCTTTCGTGGGGCTGGTGGCCCCTCACATGGCCCGCATGGTCATCGGCGGAGACCACCGCTTCCTCATCCCGGCTTCTGGTGTGCTGGGAGCACTGGTCCTGATGTCTGCAGATGCAGTGGGAATGAATCTGATAGCCCCGACCATCATACCCACCGGGATCATGACCTCTATTGTGGGAGTTCCCTTCTTCATGTATCTGATGATGAAGGGCAAGAGAAAGGAGTTTTGGACATGA
>DAWB01000107.1:0-1557 GCA_002505805.1 Methanosaeta sp. UBA80
AGAAAAACTTGGAAAGTAGAGTAATTTATATAAAATGGACAGAGAATGGTTAGGGATGACCTTGAGCTTTGAGCATATTCCATTTGGAGTTGTTTCAATATAGATATAGGAGGCCGACCTTTGAGAAAGCTGGTATTTCCAGATCCCTTCAGGCACGATCATCCCCAGGTGCGTGAATTAGCTGAAATAGACCCCGGTCCGTCTACATANNCAATCGATTCTTGTGGCAGTCTGGATAATTCTCAATGCCAGTGCCTATATGCGACCTTGGGACCCCTATCCTTTTATCTTCATGAATCTGATCTTCTCCTTGCAGTCTGCCTACACTGCATCTTTGATTCTGATGAGCCAGAATCGCCAGGATCGGCTCAAGGCTCACAACGATTATCTGATTAACCTTAGAACTGAAGAAGAGAGCAAAGCCGTCCTGGACAATTTTGCGGCTCAGAATAGGGCACTGGAGGAGATCTATGAAGAGCTTTCTGCCATAAGGAGCAAAATTGAAGAGAATGCCTGATCTATCCGGATCTTATGACGGGAAGAGGCCTTCTTTTAGAGCAATACTGCCCCGAAGGCTCCCTCTTCCAATTCCATCAGCTCCCGCCAGGCGGCCTTGCAGGAGCAGTCCAGGCTTTTCAGCGGCCCCACGTCCTGAGAGAGGGCATGATCTCGGATAGCTGAAGCTATGCTCTCATCGCATGCTCCGCAATTGTGCGGCCCCCGCCGGGTTCCCGCTCCCACCGGATCGCAGACTATGGGTCCGGGCACGCTCTTGAGCACCTCCAGAGCGGACCAGAGCCAGGGCGGGCGGAACTCTCCTCGCTGCCACATCCTCTCCACTACTGTATTGCGCTGCACATTGCACAGGTTCAGAGAAAGCACATCGGCATGAGTGTGGGCTGCCAGGCCGGTGGCTATGGCATCTCTCATAGCCTGGCCCTCTGTGAGAAGGGGCGGCTTGAGCAAAATGTAGGCCTTTATCCTGCCGCCCTGGCGGTGCACCTGTTCTGATGCCGCCACAAAATCCTGCAAGGAGAAGCCCTTTCTTATGGCCTTCTCCCGGATAAGGTCATTTGAGCTCTCGAGACCTATGGCAAACTCGGTGGGAAGATGGGATAGACAGGCCTCGACGCTCTGAGCAGTTATGTACTCCGGACGGCTCTCTATGACCAGCCGGGATATTCCCAGAGCCTGCAGACGCCTGAGGATCTCGTCTCTGGCCTGCACAGGCATCTCATCCGGATCCAGGAAGCTGCCGCTGGTATAGATCTTGACCACAGAAACCTCGGGTGAAGAGCGGCCCATAGCCCACTGGAACTGGTTGATCAGATCATCCGCGCCGGCAGGCGCACCCTCTCCGGCAAAACCGCACATGGTGCAGCGGTTCCAGNNGTGCGCAGGATCATGGTCAGAGACTGGGCGGGCCGGCCGTCAAGAAGATCTTGGGAACGCCAGACAGTTACAGGCCGGCCCAGGTCCAGCTCAGCTTTCTTTTTTGCATTAGCCATTGCTTTATACCGGACCCTATCCCAGGTACTGCAGAGCACTGATTCCGGC
>DAWB01000107.1:1590-2561 GCA_002505805.1 Methanosaeta sp. UBA80
GCTACCTGCAGCCTTCCTCCGGTGAGGTCTCCCGCGGCATAGACGCCGGGCATGCTGGTCTCCTGATTGAGGCGGTTGACCTTGACATAGCCGCCGGGAGTCATCTCCAGGCCCAGGGCAATAGCCAGATCGGCATTGGGCTTCATGCCCATCTCCACAAAAACGCCGTCCGCCTTGACGGTGCGGGGGGTGTTTCCCACCTTGAAGCCCACTGCGGTGACGAAATCCTCGCCCTGGATCTCGGTGATTTCCGCCCCGAAGGTGGCGGTATAGTTGGAGAGATTCTTGAGGCGCTCCAGATAGACCGATTCGGCCACCAGCTTCTCCCGCGTGCAGAGCAGGTGCACCTTGCTGGCGATGTTGGCCNNCCTTGCCGGCGATATTGGCCAGATAGAGTACGGCGCGGGCCGCTCCATTTCCGTAGCCGGCCACGACCACGGCCTTATTCCGGAAGAGGGCTCCGTCGCAATGGACGCAGTATGATACTCCTCTGGCGGTCAGCTTTTTTTCCCCCGGCACATCCAAGGGTCGATGGCCTGCTCCCATGGCCAGTATGACCGTCCTGGCCTCATACTGCCAGTTCTCCGTCTTGAGGCGGAAGAAGTTGCTCAGAGGCACAATCTTTTCCACCTGCTCGGTCTGGTTCTCCGCACCGGACTTCTGGGCCTGGGCCAGCATCCTCTCGGAGAGCTCAATACCCTGGATGCCATCCGGAAATCCAGGATAGTTCTCATAGAGGCCGCCCATGGACTGCTGCGAGCTGTAGGTGTTTCCCAAAATCAGAGTCTTCTTGCCGCCTCTCGCGCAGTACATGGCTGCAGTCAGCCCAGCCGGGCCTGCTCCCACTATGACGACATCATGCAAACGAATATCACCATGAAAAAGTCCTCCTTCAAGGTAGATAAAGGGTATGCAGCATTTTGGGGCCAGGGTGGGGGCGATCATTTTGCCCGCAATGTTTTTAGACTAGA